>JAPOPO010000605.1 GCA_026712885.1 Rhodospirillales bacterium
CCCCTACGGCGTGACGGTGCACCAGCTCTGGGGCATGACCGAGACCTCGCCCCTCGGCACCATGGCGACGGCGACTCCGGCAATCGACGCGCTCACCGAAGAGGAGCGCCAGGCGGTGCTGAGCCAGCAGGGCCGCGTGCAGTTCGGCCTGGAGCTCACGATCACCGACGCCGAGGGCGCAGCGGTGCCGCGCGACGGCAAGACGTTTGGCGACATGTGGGTGCGCGGCAACTGGGCCGCCAGCGGCTACTTCAAGGGCGAGGGCGGGGACAGGCTCGACGAGGACGGCTGGTTCCCCACCGGCGACGTCGCCACCCTCGACGAGCACGGCTTCATGCGGATCACCGACCGCACCAAGGACGTGATCAAGTCGGGCGGCGAGTGGATCAGCTCCATCGACCTTGAGAACGCGGCGGTCGGCCACCCCGACGTAAAGCAGGCCGCGGTCATCGGCATCTTCCATCCCAAGTGGGAGGAGCGGCCGCTCATGGTGGTCGTGCCGAGGGACGGCTGCACGCCGGACAAGGACACCATCAACGCCTACCTCGCGGCCAGGGTCGCGAAGTGGTGGCTGCCCGACGACGTGGTGCTGGTCGACGAGCTGCCGCTGACCGCCACCGGCAAGATTCAGAAGTCCCGCCTGCGCGAGATGTTTCAGCATTACCGGCTACCGGACGCCTGATCCGGGTTTGCGGCAGCGTTGCGCCGCACCCCCGCCCTCCGTCCCGAGCGAACCGAGAATTTTTGCCCGGTATCAGGTGGGATTAAGCTGGATGGCCGGGACCCTGCAGGAGACCAGGCATCGACCGGCACCGACGTGACGGCGCGGTCGGGCGGCCCGGGCCTTCCCTCTACCTCCTCGCGGATGGCGGCGGCGGTCTCCGGCGAGAGGCCGCCCTGGGGCTTGGTCCCGCCGACGGGTGCCGCCTTTGCCGTCGTGCGCTCCCGCTCGAGGCGAAGCTTGTCGGTGCCTTCGATGCGCTTGAGGGTGAGGGCGAGGCGGGCAAGTTCTCGCATGGGCGCAGGCTCTCCGCGTCGGCTGAGTTCGGCCATGGTGGAGAGCACCATCGTCCGCAGGGTCTCGATCAGGATAAGCCCGGCGCGGCCTTCCGCGCGCTCGCCGAGTTCCCGCACCCAGATCTTCATCGCGCGGTCGAACTCCTGCTGTTCGCGGATCAGGTTGCGCATATTCCTGGAATAGCGGCCGACGGCCGAACGCGAGCAAGAGCCGCCCTCGGCCCGGATGAGGGCGCTTATGTCGTCGATGGTGGCGCCGTCCGCGATGGCTTGATCGACGGCCTCGCGGAGTTTGGACGGCAGGCGGTCGATGGAGGAGCGCCCGCTGAGTCGGATGGGTCGGTTCGCGTTTTGCATGCCGCGATGCTGCCGCGCCCGCCGCGCGCAATCCACCGCACCATGGTGCGGGGTTGACTGTAGAACGCCGCCGCGCACGACTCTTGACGGTCGCGCGCCGGCGCCGGCCAGTCGCGCCGGTAGGCGCGCGAGATCGCAGGACGGCCGGCTGCCGTGAGCGATAAAGAATCAGAGCGCATCAGAGCGCATCCGAGCGAAGCGGAGACGCTCTAATGCGGCGAGATCGTCTCGATCAGGTACCTGTCCAGCTCGACGGCGAGTGCGAGGTCGTCGCGCTCCAGCGCGCGGCGGGCGGTTGGCGTCATCAGGGCGGTGCGGCAGGGCGTCGCCGCCACCACCGAGACCTGCGGCACGTGAGGGACGAACGCCGCTTCGGCGGCAAGCGCATCGCCGGGGCCGAGCTCGGCCATTCGTGCGCCGGAGTCGCCCTCGCGCGCGATCGCTCTGCCCTCGGTCACGAGCAGCATGCCTTCCTGCTCCTCGCCCTGCGTCACAATGGTCGCGTCGGCCTCGAAGGCGCGCGCCTCCAGCCAGGGATCGAGACGCTCAACCAGCTCCTCGAATCGGGCCAGCCTCTCGACCTCCTGCATCGCCTGGTCGATGGTGAGCCCGAAGAGCGCCGCGCGCGCCGCGTCGGAGTCA
>JAPOPO010000606.1 GCA_026712885.1 Rhodospirillales bacterium
CGGGAGGCCGCGCCTGTGCCTGAGCCCCCGATAGGTGCCGAGGTCCATCAGGCGCTTGATGTTCATCGCGACCTCGCGGCGGAGGTCGCCCTCGACCACGTAGCTCTGGTCGATCACCTCGCGGATGCGGATGACTTCCGCGTCGCTCAGCTGGCTCACCCGCTTCTCAGCCGGTAGGCCCACCGTCTCGCGGATTTGCCTAGCCTTGGTGCGCCCAATTCCGTGGATATAGGTCAACGAAATCTCGACCCGCTTGTTGGTCGGGATGTTGACGCCGGCGATACGCGCCACGCTGGAGCCTCCTCATAGGGGAAGGGCGCGCGGCGATGCCTGCGGCGCGCACCCTAGGTGGCGTCTCGATTACACCGCGCGTGCGCTCAAGTCAAATGCCGCGTGCCGGTTCGCGGCGCCTCGGTTAGCATGCGCGCGCCGGCGAGGGGAGGCCCAGTCCATGGCGCACTATCGAATTGCGGTAATTCCTGGCGATGGCATCGGCAACGAGGTCATGCCCGAGGCGATGCGGGTGCTGGAGGCCGCCGGGCGGCGCTTCGATATCGGCTTCGATTGGCAGCACTTCGGCTGGAACTGCGAGACCTATGGCAAGACCGGCCGCATGATGCCGGAGGACGGGATCGAGGTTTTGCGCCCCTTCGACGCGGTTTTCTTGGGCGCGGTGGGCTTCCCCGGTGTGCCGGACCACGTGTCGCTCTGGGGCCTGCTGATCCCGCTGCGCCGGGCCTTCCGCCAATACGTCAATCTGCGCCCCATCAAGCTGCTCAGGGGCGTGACCTCGCCGCTCGCGAACCGCAGCCCGGCGGACATCGACTTCGTCATCGTGCGCGAGAACAACGAGGGCGAGTATTCGGAGATGGGCGGGCGAATCTACGCCGGCACCGAGCAGGAGGCGGTGGTGCAGGAGAGCGTCTTTACCCGCCAGGGCGTCGACCGGGTGATGCGCTATGCCTTCGAGCTCGCGCGCACGCGGCGCGGCCGCGTGGCCTCGGCGACCAAGTCCAACGGCATCATCCACACCATGCCCTACTGGGACGAGCGCTTCGCGGCTCATGCCGCGCAGTTTCCGGATGTCGAGACCGACAGCTTCCACATCGACATTCTGAGCGCCCATTTCGTGCAGCATCCGGACTGGTTCGACGTGGTGGTGGGGAGCAATCTGTTTGGCGACATCCTCTCCGACCTTGGCGCTGCGGTGGCGGGTGGCATGGGTCTGGCGCCCGCCGCCAATCTCAACCCGGATCGCGACCATCCCTCCATGTTCGAGCCGGTCCACGGCTCCGCGCCGGATATCGCAGGCCGCGCCATCGCCAACCCGGTGGCGATGATCTGGACCGGCGCGATGATGGTGGACCATCTCGGCCACGGCGAGGCGGCGCGTGCCATCGAGGGCGCTATCGAGACGGTGCTTGCCGAAGGCGCGCCGCTCACCCCCGACCTCGGCGGTAGCGCATCGACCTCGGACGTGGGCGAGGCGATCGCCGCGGCACTTTGAACGGGGCTCCGCCCGTCGGCGGCGGGTTGAGCGCACGAGATGGACCGCGGCGACGGCCCGGACCGCGTTGATCGGGGTTCGTGATCCGGAAAGAATGGCCGGATGACGTACTTCGACCTCGAGGGGTTTCGGGCGGCGAGAGCGCGTTCGGATCCCTTCCCGCATCTCGTCATGGAGGGTTTTCTCCGGCCGGAGCACCACACGGCGGTCGACCGGGACTTCCCGGAAATCCGGCAGGCCGGAAGCTTCGACCCCTCAAGCCTCGCTCTGGGACCGGCCATGTGCGAGGCCCTCGACGAGCTGCGCGGAGAGGCAGCGGCCCTGGCCGTCGCCGAGAAGTTCGGCATCGACCTCCGCGACCGCCCCACGACGATCACCCTGCGCGGGCAGGCGCGGGCCAAGGACGGCAGAATCCACGCCGACAGCAAGGATAAGCTGGTGACGCTGCTCATCTACCTCAATCCCGGCTGGGCGGCGGAAACGGGCAGCGGTTGCCTGCGACTCCTGCGTTCGGCGACGGAGATCGAGGACTACGAGACCGAGGTTCCGGCCCGCATGGGCACGCTCGTGGCCTTCCCGTGCGCTCCCAACGCCTGGCACGGACACCTTCCCTACGTGGGCCAGCGCCGCTCCATCCAGCTCAACTGGGTGGTGGACGAGGGGGCGGCGGAGCGCACGCGCACCCGCCACCTGCGCTCCGCCCTCTGGAAGAGGGTCAACCCGTTCGGCCACCGAGCCAATTGAGCGTCCAGCGACCGCGGGATAGAAGGCGGCCTGCGCTTGACAGCCTTGCGGCGGGTGCTAGGGTCGGCGACCTGCGAGCGGGGCAGGGAGCGGCACGATTGGCGTGCCGCCCAATCATCCACGAAGCCCCGACGCACGGCGAGGCCGTGGCGAAAAAGCTCTACGTCAAGACCTTCGGCTGCCAGATGAACGTCTACGACTCCGCCCGCATGGCGGACGTCCTGGCGCCGCTCGGGTATCACACGACGACGACACTCGAAGACGCCGACCTGGTCGTCCTCAACACCTGCCATATTCGTGAGAAGGCGGCGGAGAAAGTCTATTCCGAGCTCGGCCGGCTGCGCGGTCTGAAGCAGGCGCGCGAGCGGCGCGGCGGCGAGATGCTGCTCGCCGTGGCCGGCTGCGTCGCCCAGGCCGAGGGCGAGGAGGTCGCCGCCCGCGCGCCCTACGTGGATATCGTCGTCGGCCCCCAAGCCTATCATCGCTTGCCGGACATGGTGGCGCGCGCGCGACGTGAGCGCCGCGCTGCCGTCGATACCTCCATGCCGGCGGACTCCCGCTTCGACCACTTGCCGGAGGAACTGGCGGGCCGGCAGCCGGGGCGGGGCGTCTCGTCGTTTCTCACGATTCAGGAAGGCTGCGACCGGTTCTGCACCTTCTGCGTCGTGCCCTACACCCGGGGTGCCGAGGATTCGCGGCCTGCCGCTGCGGTCGAAGCCGAGGCGCGCCGCCTCGCCGCCGCCGGCGCCCGCGAAATCGTGCTGCTGGGCCAGAACGTCAACGCCTATCACGGTGCCGATGACGCTGGCGGGGGCGAGACCGACCTGGCGGGGTTGATCGGCCGTTTGGCTGCCATCGAGGGGCTGGAGCGGCTGCGCTACACCACCTCGCATCCGCGCGACATGACGCCTGCGCTGATCGAGGCGCATGGTACAGAGCAGAAG
>JAPOPO010000607.1 GCA_026712885.1 Rhodospirillales bacterium
CCTCGACACCCCCACGATCTGCAACGCGCTGGAGGTCGTGGCCGGCAGCCGGCTGAACACCGGCTTCACCGTCGAGCCGCTGGTCTGCCCGTTCCCCGACCTCCCGCCCATCGTCCGCTATCCGCGCGCCCGCACGATACGCTCGCAATTCCCGAGCGCCGTCGCGGGTGACGAGGCAACGAAACTGCGCGTGGCCTATTACGACTATGTCGCCCATGGCGGTCCGGCGCCGCAGATCGTGGTGCTGCAGGACCTTGACGGCCCGAGGGCCGGGTTCGGCGCGTTCTGGGGCGAGGTCAACTCCAACATCCACAAGGCGCTGGGGTGCCTCGGCGTCGTCACCGACGGCTGCATCCGCGACATCCCCGACTGGGCGGACGGCTTCCAGGCCATTGCCGGGTCGATCAAGCCCGCCCATGCGCATGTCCATGCGGTGGATTTCGGCGGGCAGGTCAGCGTCGCCGGAATGGTCGTCAACAGCGGCGACCTGGTGCATGCCGATCAACACGGCGCGGCAGTTATTCCCATCGACCAGGCCCGCGAGGTGCCGAAGGCGGCGGCCGAGGTCGCGGCGAAGGAAAAAATCGTGCTGGATGTCTGCCGCGGCGCCGGTTTCACCTTCGAGAAGCTGAAACGCGCCATGATCGGCCCCGAAGACGTCCACTGACCGCGCTGGGCCTTGGTGTCGTGATAGAGAGGTTTGAGTGCCCTTATGCCGCGCGCTCTCTCGTCGTGCCCGGACTTGTTCCGGGCATCTCCCTCGGGACCGGCACAACAGGGAAAATGGATGGCCGGAACAAGTCCGGCCATGACGGCGGGGTCGTCGAACTGAAGAAGTCCCGCACCCCAGTCGAAGTCTCACGAACTTCGAAACCGGGGCATTAGCGCCATGCGCCTCCCTCTCCTGCCGCTGGCCGCCATGGCCGGGCTGGTCGCGCTGTCGAATGTGCTGGTCCAGTATCCACTTGGCGATTGGCTGACCTGGGGCGCCTTCACCTACCCCGTCTGCTTCCTGGTCACGGACCTCACCAACCGGATGCACGGCGCCGCGACGGCGCGGCGGGTCGTCTATGTCGGCTTCGCTGCCGCCGTCGTCCTGTCCATCCTGCTTGCGACGCCGCGTATTGCGGTAGCTTCAGGACTGGCTTTCCTGGTGGCCCAGTCGCTGGACGTGACCGTGTTCGACCGGATGCGGCGGCGGGCCTGGTGGCAAGCGCCGCTGGTCTCCTCGATGCTGGGCTCCGCGGTCGATACCGCGCTGTTCTTCTCCATCGCCTTCTACGGCACGGAAGTGCCCTGGGTCACGCTCGGCATCGGGGACTTCCTCTGGAAGGTGGCGTTCGCGCTCGCCATGCTGATCCCGTTCCGGCTGCTGATGCCGGTGACGGCCGGCCGGGCCGCTCAATAGTGGGAGACGCCGCCCTCCGCCGGGATGACCGCGCCATTCACCATGCGCGACTCGTCGGACGCCAGGAAAAGCCCGATATTGGCGATGTCCTCCGGCGGCCCGATGCTGAAGGGATATTGGTTGAAGACAGCGAATTGCCCTTCGTTCGGGCGCTCGCGGTTGGGAGGAAGGCGCGCCAGGATCCGCTCGGTCAGGATGAGGCCGGGGCAGATGACATTGGCGCGCACACCTTCATCGGAATAGGAACCGGCAAGCGAGCGGGTGAAGGAGATCAGCCCGCCCTTCGCGGCCGAATAGACATGCGAGGGAACGAAGCCGCGCAGCGCCGCGACGGAGGAGATGTTGACGACCGCGCCGCCGCCGCCCGCGATCATGTGGGGCACGACATGCCGGCACATCAGCATCGGCCCCTTGAGGTCGAGCGGGATCGTGCGGTCCCAGACCTCGAGATCGACCTCGTGGATTTTCGTATCCTCGGGGACCGACCCGCCGGCGCAGTTGAACAGGATGTCGATGCGCCCGAATTCCGCCATCGCCGCCGCCGCGCACGACGCCGCAGAGGCGTCGTCGGTCACATCGGTGCGGTGGAAGACGGCGCCGGTCTCGGCCGCCGTCGCCGCTCCGGCCGCTTCGTCGATTTCGGCGACCATCACCTTCGCGCCCTCGCGAATGAAGATTCCGGTGGCCGCCCTGGCGATTCCGGTTCCTGCGCCGGTAATCACCGCGACCTTGCCTTCAAGGCGTCCCATATCTCGCGCTCCTCTGGTTGCCTGCGCCTGTCAATAGGCGGAGATACCGCCCTCCGCCGGGATGACGGCGCCATTCACCATGCGCGACTCGTCCGACGCGAGGAAAAGCCCGATATTGGCGATATCCTGCGGTTCGCCGACCCCGAACGGGTATTGCTCGAAAACGCCGACGGACGCTTCCCTCAGGCGCTCCTCGTTCGGCTGGCGGTAGCGGGCGCGGATGCGCTCGGTCAGGATCAGCCCGGGGCAGATGACATTGGCGCGCACGCCTTCGTCGGAATAGGAGCCTGCGAGCGAGCGGGTGAAGGAAATCAGCCCGCCCTTCGCCGCCGAATAGATATGCGCCGGATGGTTGCCGCGCAGTGCGACCACCGACGAGATATTGACCACCGCGCCTCCGCCGCCGGCGATCATATGCGGCACGACATGCCGGCACATCAGCATCGGCCCCTTGAGGTCGAGCGGGATTGTGCGGTCCCAGACCTCGAGATCGACCTCGTGGATCTTCGTGTCCTCGACGACCGACCCGCCGGCGCAGTTGAACAGGATGTCGATGCGCCCGAACTCCGCCATCGCCGCCGCCGCGCAGGCCGCCGCCGAGGCATCGTCGGTCACATCGGTGCGTTGAAAGACAGCGCCGGTCTCCGCCGCCGTTGCAGCGCCCGCGGCCTCGTTGAGTTCCGCCACCATCACCTTGGCGCCCTCGCGGATGAAGATTCCGGTGGCCACTTTCGCGATTCCGGACCCGGCGCCGGTGATGATCGCGGTCTTCCCTTCGAGGCGTCCCATCTCTTGCCTTCCTTCCGATCCGGGCGCTAGGGTCGCGCCCATGGCACAAGAGCTTATCAATCCCTGCGGCATCTACCAGCGCAATAGCGGCGCGCTGGCGCCGCGCCGGCCCTTGAAGGACATCAAGACCGTCGGCCTGTTCTCCAATCTCAAGGCCAATGCGGACCGTTACCTGGAAGAGCTGTCGCACCGGCTGAAGGCGCGCTACCCGCATCTGGAGTTCGAGCTGTTCCAGAAGATCGCGAGCGAGCCCGCCAATTTCTCGCAGCAATGGCTCGACCGGGTCCACGCCGTGGCTGCCGCTTTCGGGGACTGAGGCTCCTGCACGTCGTGGTGTATCCATGACGCGATCAAGCTTGAAGAGCGCGGCATCCCGGTCGCGGTCACCTGCACCGACGAATTCTTCGCACTCGGCAAGGCGGAGGCCGAATGCCTTGGCATGGCCGGCCTGCCGATCGCCATCGTGCCGCACCCGGTGGCGAAGCTGCCTCCGGCCGGCGTGGCGGGGATTGCCGACGAGGCAATAGACGAGATCGTCCATATGCTGGAGGCAGAGCCGGTCGCGCTTGCGGAAGAATGCCGCAATCGTCCGCTGCCGAAACGCGGGCGCATGCGCTATCGCTCCCTGTTCGAGGGCGATTTCAATGCGCCGGGCGCGCCGGAGCGGATTTCCGGTCCCGACTCGCCGGAGGCGCTGAAC
The DNA here is from genome assembly GCA_026712885.1 of Rhodospirillales bacterium. GTDB lineage: Bacteria > Pseudomonadota > Alphaproteobacteria > UBA828 > UBA828 > WTGU01. Next base: position 3,647 of record JAPOPO010000607.1, read on the forward strand.
CGCGTCTTCTATCAACGCGGCTGGACCGACGGCCTGCCCTTCGTGGCGCCGACGCCCGAGCGCTGGGACGCCATGCTGGGCGGGCGCGACCCCGATGAGGAAGTCGGCCTCGTCGAGCCCCGCCTCGGCCTTGCGACGGTCGGAAAGGTCGCCGCCAACGCGGTGATGGCCGGGGCGACGCCAGCGATGATGCCGGCCATCCTGGCGGCGACCCGCGCCATGACCGCCGAGCGGTTGAATCTGAAGGCGCTCCAATCGACGACCCATCCCTGCGGGTTGCTGACCGTTGTGCATGGGCCGATTGTGGAAGAGCTCGATATCGAGTCCGGCACCAACTGCATGGGCCAGGGCGCCCACGCCAATGCCGCAATCGGGCGCGCCGTGCGCCTTGTCCTGACCAATATCGGCGGCGCACAGCCCGGCGTGCTCGACCGCGCGACCATGGGCACGCCGGCGAAATACAGCTACTGCTTCGCGGAGAACCCGGAAGCCAATCCCTGGGGCGCCTTCCACGCCGAACGCGGCTTCGGGGCGGAGGAGAACGCCGTCACGCTATGCGGCGTCGAGGGGCCGCACAATGTCAACGACCACTACAGCGAAACGGCGGAAGACGTTCTGCTGACTATCTGCGGCACCATGGCCACGCCCGGCTGCAACAACTCCTACTTCCACGGCGAATACCTGGTCGTGATCGGCCCCGAACATGCCGAGGTCATCGCGCGAGAGGGCTGGTCGAAGGAGGATGTGGAGCGCTTCATCATCGAGCGCGCGATCATCCCGCGTTGGCATATCGGCAAGGCGCAGATGGCGCTTTACCGCCAGCAGGTGCCGGAGCGGTTCGTCGGGCCCGACGGCCGGGACGGCGTGCGAATCGTAAGCGAGCGGGAGCAACTCATGGTCATGGTCGCGGGCGGCGCCGGACGCCATTCCTGCGTCATCCCTTCCTTCGGCAGCACGCTCTCCGTCACCGAGGCAATCCGGGACTAGCCGATTACCTGCGCAGATCGGCGAGAAGCGGCATGACGTCGCTGGCAAAGCGTTCGATCTGCTCCGGGCGCCGGTCGTAAGGGCCGACAAGATCGACCACGACGTGCCTGGCGCCCGCTTGGTGGAAGTCGCGGATGCGCTCGGCCACCTGCTCGCCGGTGCCGAGCGCCGCGTAGCGCGCCGCCGCCTTGCGGAAGTCCATCGCATAGCGGCGGGACAGCGACTCGGTCGCGATATCGAGCGCGCGCTCATAGCTGTCGTCGATACGCGCAAACAGCAGATGGCCGGTGCCGAACGGCGCTTCGCCACGCCCCGCCGCGTCGGCCGCCTGCCCTATTTCGTCCAGCGCCCGCGCAAACATTTCGGGCGTCACCACATAGGAGACATAGCCATCGGCAAGCCGCCCCGCGCGCCGCAGCGCCGGAGACCGCCTTCCACCGCACCAGATCGGCGGGCCGCCCGGTTGCCTCGGCGGCGGCAGCATCGGCACGTCCTCGAAAGAGAAATGGCGACCGCAATAGCTTGCCGGCCGTCCCGACCAGAGCGCGCGGACCGCCTCGATGCTCTCTGTCAGCCGGCGTCCTCGCTCCTCGCGAGGAACGCCGCATACCTCGTATTCCTTCGGGAACTCGCCGCCGACGCCGACACCGAAGATGAACCGCCCCTCGGTCAGATGATCGAGCGTGGCCGTCATCTTGGCCACCGGCCCCGGATGGCGCAGCGGCAGAAGATAGACGCCCGTGCCGAAGACCAGCCGCCGGCTCGCCACCGCCGCCTGCGCGATCGTCAGCAAGGGGTCGAGGAACGGGATCGCGAAGGAAACATGGTCGCCCAGCCAGATCTCGTCG
>JAPOPO010000360.1 GCA_026712885.1 Rhodospirillales bacterium
CTTCCACTCCAGCGCGCGCCGCCCGCGCATGCCTTCGCCGGTGGTGCAAAAGTAATCCGCGCGGTCGCGCCTGACGCACCGCTTGTCGACGACGCGGGTGAGCCCGCCGGTGCCCGGCAGCACCGCGAGCAGCGGCACCTCGGGTAGCGATACGGCCGTGGATCCGTCATCGACCAGGAGAATGTGATCGGTCGCGAGCGCGAGCTCGTAGCCGCCACCTGCGGCTGTGCCGGCGATCACGGTCATCCAGCGCTGGCCCGCGTTGGCCGAGGCGTCCTCGATGGCGTTGCGGGTTTCGTTGGTGAACTTGCAGAAGTTGACCTTGTCGATGTGCGAGGAGCGGGAGAGCATCGGGATGTTGGCGCCGGCGGAGAACACGCGGTCCTTCGCCGAGGTCAGCACCACCGTGCGCACGTTCGGGTGCTCGAAGCGGAGCCGCTGGGCGGCGTCCGCGAGCTCGATATCGACGCCGAGATCGTAAGAGTTGAGCTTCAGCGCGTAGTCACCGGCGATGCCGCCATTCTCGTCCACGTCGAGCGCGAGCGTGGCGATGGCGCCATCGATGGCGAGCCGCCAGTGTCGGTATTGGTCCGGGTGGGTCCGGAAGTCGATCATCGTGCGCGCCATCCGTCGGACAGCGACGACCGCTGCCCGATATCGTTGGTAACCTCATGACTATATGGCGTGTGCCGCCCCGCTATCCACGGAATTCGCGGCCCTGGACGGAGCGGCGAAGACGGTGGCATCCTCCTCGACGGAACAAGCGGCCTGATGAGACGGCGATGCGCCGGACCGCGACGACACGGAGCTTGTTGGCGCTCTATCGGGAGGATCCCGACAAAGCCGACCGCCTGTTGTTCGGCCGCGTCACTCATCCTGACCGGCGCGGGTTCCTCAGGAATGCCGGTCTCGCGACCATGGCAGCGCTGGTCGGCGGGACGATCCCCTTCCACCGCACCATGCCCGCGCACTTCATTCCGGTCGCGCTCGCCGATGCGCCTCTCATCGAAGGCAAGGACGGCCTGGTCGTGCTCAACGACCGGCCGCTGAACGCAGAGACCCCGGCGCACCTGCTCGACGACGCAATCACACTGACCGAACGGCACTTCATCCGCAACAACGGCATTCCGCCCACGGGCGCGGATGCAACCACCTGGACGTTCACCGTCGACGGCTTGGTCGAGACCCCGCTCACGCTCGGCATCGACGACTTGAAGCGCCGGTTCGATGTCGTCACCCGCGCGCTGACACTGGAGTGCGCCGGCAACGGCCGCGCCTTCTTCGATCCACCGGCCACAGGCGCGCAGTGGACCTACGGCGCCGTCGCCTGCTCGGAGTGGACCGGGGTCCGACTCGCCGACGTGCTCAAGGCTGCGGGCGTGAAGAGCGGTGTCGTCTACACCGCGCACGAGGGCGCCGACACGCACCCCTCCGGCGCGGCAGACCAGCGCCCGATCTCGCGCGGCGTGCCCATCGCGAAGGCCATGGACCCGAACACGCTCCTGGCCTTCGCCCAGAACGGCCGTCCCATCCACCCCATGAACGGCGCGCCGCTGCGTCTTGTTATTCCGGGATGGCCGGGCTCGTGTTCCCAAAAGTGGCTCACGCGCGTCTGGCTGCGGGACCGGGTCCACGACGGGGTGAAGATGACCGGCACGTCCTACCGCGTGCCGGGCCGTCCGCTGGCGCCGGGCGAGCACCTGGACGAGACGGACTTCGTCATCATCGAGGCGATGCCGGTCAAGTCGCTGATCACGAACCCCGCGACCGGGGACAGGGCCGCAGTGCGAGCGTCGGAAGTGCGCGGGCACGCCTGGGCCGGCGAGCGGACCGTCGATGCGGTGCGGCTCTCCATCGACTTCGGCGCGACCTGGACACCCGCTGAGGTGGACGAGCCGGTGAACCCTCACGCCTGGCAGAACTGGCGGGCTGAGATCGAGTTTCCGGGACCCGGCTATTACGAGATCTGGGCCAGGGCGACGGATTCCGGGGGCATGAGCCAGCCCCACGCCATCGCGTGGAACCCCAAGGGCTATCTCAACAACGCGATGCACCGGGTGGCCGTCACCGTCGCCTAAGGCCTCTGTTACCACTCGTCAAATTCTTCCGCTGGCGGGAGAATTCGTGTTGTTCATCGGGTTCCGCCACCCCACCTGCACATCGCCATGACCGCGACGCTCCGACAGCTCGCCGCGCTGCTGCTCAGTACGGCGATCCTCTTCACCGGCAACGGGCTGATCAACACGCTCCTGCCCGTGCGCGCCGAGATCGAGGCCTTCTCGACGCTCGAGATCGGTCTGCTCGGCACCGTCTACTTTGCGGGCTTCATTCTCGGTTGCCTCAACGTGCCGCTGTTGGTGCGCCGCGTCGGCCACATCAGGACCTTCGCCACGCTCGCGAGCGTCATCGCCGCAACGTCGCTCGCCCACGTCTTCCTGATCGACCCGATCGCCTGGGGGGTGCTGCGCCTGTTCGCCGGCTTCGCCTTCGCCGGCCTCTACGTCGTGATCGAGAGCTGGCTGAACGACCGCGCTACCAGCGCCAACCGCGGCGCAATCATGTCGGCCTACACCTTCATCAGCCTCTGCGTGCTGATGGCGGGGCAGTTCCTGCTGACGGCGTACGACCCTGCGGGCTTCGAGCTGTTCGCGCTCATCGCCATCCTGATAGCGATCGCGCTGGTTCCGGTGTCGCTGACCAGGGCGCCGGAGCCGCCCCGGCCTGCCACCATCGGCCTCGACATCGCGGGTCTCTGGCGGCTCTCGCCTGTCGGATTCATCGGCTGCCTGAGCGTCGGCCTCGTCAACGGCTCGTTCTGGACCCGGGGGCCGGTCTTCGCGAGCCGCAGCGGTCTCGATATCGACAATCTGGTCTACTTCATCGCGGGCGCGACGCTCGCCGGCGCCGTCGCGCAATGGCCGCTCGGCCTGGTCTCCGACCGCGTCGACCGGCGCTTCGTGATCGTCGGGGCGACGCTCTGCGCGGCGGCGAGCGGCGTCCTGCTCAGCACCTGGGTGGAGCCTTCGACCACCCTGCTCATCGGGCTCTCGGCCGCCTTCGGCGGCTTCGCCATGCCGCTTTACGCGGTGTCGGTGGCACATGCGAACGATCACGCCGAGGACACGCGCTTCGTCGCGACCGCGGGTGGGCTTCTGCTGGTCTACGGGCTCGGCGCATCGCTTGGGCCGCTGATCGCATCGGCCCTGATGGGCTATTACGGCAGCGGCGGCCTGTTCATGTTCACGACCTCCGTCCACGCCGCGCTCGCGCTCTTCACCATCGTTCGTCTCGTGGTGCGCCGGCGGCCGAAGCAGGACGACCGTGCCGGTTTCGTGGCGGTCCCGCGCACCTCGCCCACCCTCTACGAGCTCGACCCGCGCTCCGAGACTGAATCGGACGGCGACAAGTCGCCCTGATAAGGGCATGCTTGCGCGATTCTGGCGGACGCCCCGGCGCGTCCCGGCCGATCTCGCAGATCGTGAGGAGGCCTCTTGACCACGATCCTGGGTTCCGGGCCCGATCGCGGCCGCGTCACGGGTCGCCTCTGGGTGCTCTCGGCCGGGCTCTGCATGAGCCTGGGCGGGCCGATCATCCGGCTCGCCGACGAGAGCACGCCGTGGCAGTTCCTGTTCTACCGCTCCCTCGGGGCGGCGCTGGCGATCCTGATCTATCTGCTCGTTACCGGCCGCCCAGTGCTTCCGACGATCCGCCGCGCAGGAGCGACCGGCGTGGCGGCGGGCTTTGGCCTCGCGATCGCCTTCACCGGCTACGTGTGGGGTGTCATGCACTCCACGGTGGCGAATGCGCTCTTCCTGATCAGCGCGTCGCCGCTGTTTGCGGCCTTCCTCGGCTGGATGGTGCTGCGCGAGCGCGTGGCGCGCTCGATGTGGTTCGCCATGACCGGCGTGATCGCCGGTGTCGCGGTCATGATCGGGGAGGGGCTGGCAGAGGCCGATATTCTCGGCGATCTGGCGGCGCTCGCGTCTGCGGTCGGCTTCGCCGGGTTCTCGGTCGCAATCCGGCGCGGCCGGCACACCGACATGAGCCCGTCGATCCTGATCGCCGCCGCCATCACCGTCGTATTCAGCGGGATCATGGCGGCGGCCAGCGGCACCGGTCTCGCGCCTCCGCTCGCGGATGTGGGCCTCGCCACCATGTACGGCGTGCTGGTCATCGGGGCCGGAATCTTCATGCTGACCATCGGCGCGCGTAACGTTCCCGCCGCCGAGCTGCTCGTGCTCTCGTTGACGGAGGTGGTGTTCGCGTCGCTCTGGGTGGCACTCGCGTTCGGCGAGGTGCCGAGCATCCTCACTCTCGTCGGCGGGCTGATCATCCTCGGCAGCATCGGCGGCCAGGCCTTCGTCGGGATGCGGCGGTAGCTGCGCGGGTTACTCCACCTTGGAAGGTCCCTGACGCACGAGCCTGGTGCCGAAGCCGCGGCCCCTGACGATGGCGTCCTCCCCGAATTTCTCGCGCACCGCATCGAGCGCCTTGTCGACCTTGTCCTCGGAGGGTGCGGCGCCACTGAAGAGATCGCCCTGGACTGCCTCGGCGGCCGGGGCGAGGTCATGGGCGCCGATGCCGATCAGGCGAAACGCGCGGCCGTCCGCCTCACGCGCGAGCAGCGGCTCGGCCGCGCGAAACATCTCGTCCGCCGATTGGGTGGCGGCGCCGAGGCGGCGGGCGCGGGTGAGGATGCGGAAGTCGGCGGTCTTGAGCTTGAGCGTGACGCCGCCGCCGGCGAGACCGGCCTTCTTCAGGCGCCGCGCCACCGTCTCGGTCAGCCGCCACAGGATCGGGCGCAGCGTCGCCGGGTCGGACACGTCCTCGTCGAGCGTGATCTCCGAGGAGATGCTCTTGGTCTCTCGCTCCGGGTTGACCGCCCGGTCATCCTCGCCACGGGCGCACAGGGAGAGCCGCTTGCCGATCTTGCCGTAGCGGGCGACGAGGGTGGCCTCGTCGAGGCGGGCAAGCTCGCCGATCCGCGTAATGCCGTCTCTGGCGAGGCGTCGCTGCATCGCCGCGCCCACGCCCCACAGCAGCCCGACCGGCCTATCGGCGAGGAAGGCGCGGGCCTCGGCCCGGCCGATCACGGCGAAACCGCGCGGCTTGTCGAGATCGGAGGCGATCTTGGCCAGGAACTTGTTGTAGCTGAGACCGATGGAGACGGTGATGGAGAGCGCTTCCTCCACCCGCAGCGCGAGGGCTGCCAGCGTCTCGGCGGCGCTCGCGCGGTGGAGGGATTGGGTGCCTGAGAGGTCCATGAATGCCTCGTCGATGGAGAGCGGCTCCACCAGCGGCGTGCATTCCAGCATCATCGCCCGGACCTCGCGGCCGACCGCCGTGTACTTCTTCATGTCGGGCTTGATGATCTCGGCCTCCGGGCAGGCACGAAGCGCCTTGAACATCGGCATGGCGGAGCGCACGCCGTAAGTGCGGGCGATGTAGCAGCAGGCGGCGACAACACCCCGATGGCGGCCGCCGACGATTACGGGCCGGTCGCGAAGCTCGGGGCGGTCCCGCTTCTCGATCGCGGCGTAGAAGGCGTCGCAGTCGAGATGGGCGATTGAGAGATCGTGAAGCTCGGCGTGGCTCAGGAGGCGCGCCGAGCCGCAGGCCGGGCAGGGTCCGGCGGAGTCGAGCGGCCGGTGGCCGCAATCGCGGCACAAGGTCTCCACGGGCCGATCATAGGACTCGAACCGTGGCGTGCGAAGGCGTCTGAGAATTGTGGGCCGAGCATGGATTTCGCGCCAGACGGCATTTCCACTTTCAGCCTTCGCTTGCTACTGCGGGCCGTGTGCGAGGAGGAACCCTGGGAGGGTGTCTCCAAGCTGGCGCCGGCAGCCGGCGGCGCCAGCTCTTGAGCTCTCGGCAACGTCAGACGCCTGCCAAACGTCCTGAAAGTCGAGCCCGTCACCGCCTGGGAGAGCCATGACAATCACATTCCACCTTCTTGATGCGATGGACGAAATTCCGGCGCCGATCAAGCAAGACGCCATGGCCGAGCTTGAAGCTGCGAGCGGGCAGATCGCCGATTTCGTTCAACTGAATCGCCTCGATGTCGTCGTGGCGCCGGAAGCCTGGGTGATACGAGAGTGGGGCCTCTGCGGCTATGCCAACAGTCCTGGCCGCATCACGATCACGTTGGACCCGCGTTCTCTCCGGCTGCACGATACCGAGCGGCCCGACAGGCTTCTCGCCACGCTTGCTCACGAAATGCACCACGTGGCGCGGCTTCGAAGCGGTGTCGAGACCTACACCCTGGGCGGCCGCTTCGTCAGCGAAGGGCTCGCCCAGTGCTTCGAGGAGGAGGTTGGCGCGCCGACGCCCTTCTACGCTATGGCGCTCGACAGTGAGAGGTTGGAGCAAATGGCGGCGCGCGCCCGCCCGCTCTTGTCAGCGACCGAATACGAGCACGATAACTGGATGTTCGGCCGAAAGGGTGATCCCGAGTGGCCTCGCCACGCGGGATACTCCCTGGGGTACGCGCTGGTGAGTACATGGCTCGCCGAGAGGAATATGTCCGCCATCGACGCCGCCGGCGTCCCGGCCACCGAGATCACGGAAGACTGGCTATCCGGTCGGTTGCCTGTCTTCGCCGCGTCCGGCTAGGCCGCTACTCGAAGCCGCAGGCCTCCGCCGTCGTCCCGATCGATGCCCAGCCACTCTCGCGGCTGCCGAAGCAACCGTTGCGCCAGTCCCCCTCGAAGGTCGTGCCGTCGGCTTGCGTGTAGGTGCCCTGGCCGTGCGGCCTGCCCTCGCGCCATCCACCCACGTAGCTCGCGCCGCTGGCCTGGGTAAGCGTCCCGTGGCCGTGCTGCTTGCCGTCCCGAAGCTCGCCCTCGTAGCGGAAGCCGTTGGCCCAGTCCAAGACCCCGCGTCCGTGCATCTTGCCGCCCTGCATGGCGCCGTCGTAAACGCCCTCGCCGTTGCGAAAGACCAGGCGCCCGCTGCCCGCTGCCTTGCCGTTGATGCAGGGGCCAGACCAAGTGAGCGGCTCGTAGTCCATGTTGCCGTAGTTCCACACCTCGCAGGGCTGGTTCTCTGCGATCGACCAGCTCGGGCCCGAGGTTTGGGGGGCGGCTGTCGCATCGGGCGCCGATGGGGTCGTCGCGCTTGGCGTCGAGCGCGGCTGTTGCGCCACCAATTTCAGGAGCGGTCCGTAAATGTACGCCTCATCGCCGCTGCGCGGGTACGCGACCCGCAGCCAGTCTCGCCCCCGGACCTCGCCGGTCACGTGCAGCTCGTCGCCGGTCATCACCGTGCCCACGATGTCGTAGTCGGGGCTGGGGCCGGTCCTGACATTGGCCGCTTCCCTCGCTGTCATCAGGCGGTCGACGGGTTTCACCCTGTGGCGTCCCCCCGGTGTGGTTTCCAGCGCGGGCTCGTCCTCTTGCTCGCTCGCCATATCGTCGGTCGGGGCAGGGTCCTCGGTGCCGCACTTGGAGCGCTCGAACGAGAAGTGCCCGACGCACGCCCGCGCCTGGTCGCGAAACTTGGGCAGACAGCCGACGAATTCCTGGTTCTCTGCCTCGGTCGCGAACTGGGTGTTCTCCCAGCAAAGCGCGATCTTGCGGTCGATGGTGCCGAGGCATTGCGCGCGCTGCGCGGGAAGGTCCGTGTAGGTGATGCCTTCGATGTCGCCGTGCAGGGGCTTGAGGACGCGCCCGTCAGGTGTCTCGCACTCGAAGGAGAAGCTCCGGATTTCCGCTTCCGCCGCCTCGGCGCCCGCCCCGAGCATCAGCGCGGCTAGCCCCGTTGCTACCGCGGCGACGATGCTTATGCCCATGCGGTGCTGCATGTCGTGCACCAGCCCCTGAGCCCAATCCGATGGTCGTCCGGCTAAGGTACGCGCCACCACGGCCCGAGTATAGTACAGGTGGCGGCGGCTCCGAATTCCCGAGAGAACCGCCGCCTGGCCCGGAGAGGGAAGGCCGCCGATGGACGCCGACGAGATCATCGCCCGGTACGGACTGACACCGCACCCGGAGGGCGGCCATTACCGCGAAATCTTTCGAGCGGACGCTGATGACAGAGGCCGGGGCGCGGTGACCTCCATTTACTATCTCTTGCGTGCTGGCGAGGTCTCGGCCTGGCACCGGGTCGATGCGGTGGAGATCTGGCATTACCACGCCGGCGATGCACTCAGGCTCGAGCTTTCGCTCGATGGCGTCGAGACCACGAGTCACCGGCTCGGCTTGGGCGAGGAGGCCTGGCCGCAGGTCGTGGTTCCCATCGGCGCCTGGCAGAGCGCGCGTCCGGAGGGCGCCTGGACTCTGGTCGGCTGTACCGTGGCGCCAGCCTTCGAGTTTTCCGGGTTCGAGCTCGCCCCGCCCCGCTGGCAGCCGGGAGGTGCGTAGCGCTCGCGTGGCAAGCCCGGGCTAACCCTGTTCTGCGGCGAAGGCCGCCAGCCGGTCGACGACGTAGCGGAGCGATTCTTCCGTCGTCCTGCGGCTGATGATGCCGAGGCGAACCGCTTCGGGCTCGCCCGGCCTGAGCGCCTCGGCCCACGCGAGCACGCCTTCGGCCCGCAGGTGCCGGACGGCGTCGGCGGCAGCAAATGCGCCGGCCCGCATCGCCGGGTGAACGGTGCAGACGACCGGCAACGGCGTGCGGTTGACGATCTCCCAGCCGGCGTCTTGCAGCAGGCTCCGAAGCGTGTCGCCCAGCGCCGCCTCCCCCTCGATCCTCTGCGCCAGCGCCTCGGGCTGAAGCACCGCCGTCAGCACCCTGAGCCCGCTGTTGGCGCGCGAGCCCTGAAGGGACAGGGAAGAGAACTCCTGCCGTTGCACGGGACGGCCCGAGGCGTTGAACGCGCGCTCCACCGGCTCGTGGTGACGGCAGAGAAACATCCCGCCCCCGCCGGCGCCCAGCGGCACCAGCGTCTTGTGCGGGTCGAAGATCAGCGAATCCGCGCTGTCGAGGCCGGCGAGGCAGGCCTCGCTCAGCCGCGGCGAGAATGCAGCGATGGCGCCCCACGGCGCATCGACATGGAACCATGCCCCGTGCTCACGGCAGACCGCGCCGATCTCGGCCAGCGGATCGACGATTCCCGACGGCGTTGCGCCGACCGAGCCGATGACCATGAACGGCAGGAATGCCCCCGATGCGGCGTCCGCCGCCATCGTGTCCGCGAGCGCGCCCACGTCCATGCGCAGGTCGTCGTCCACCGGCACGGTGCGGACCGATGCGGTGCCGACCAGGTTGCGCGCGTTCTTCTCGATCGAGACGTGGGTCTGAGGCGTGACGTAGAGCGCCGGCCGAACCGTGAGCGGCAGCGCGCCGTGGCGCCAGTACTCGTAGGGCTCCTCGCGCCCGGCCTCGTCGGTGCAGAGCGCCGGATCATAGGCGGTGCAGCGCGGATTGCGATGCGAAAGCTGGTCGGTGAGCGCGACGATCATGGCGGTCTGGTTCGCCTCGGTGCCGCACGCGGTGAAGTGCCCGGCCCCGCTCTCGGGATCGATGCCGAAGGTCTTCATGATCAGGTCGACGGCGTATTGCTCGAAGGCGGCGGAGGCCGGGTGCTGGCCCCTGACCACGATGTTCGCGCCGCGGCGGTTGGTCTCGTCCATGGCGGCGATCGAGGCCGCATCGGCGTCGATACAGAAATAGCCCATGTTCAGCGGGCTGCTGACATCGGTGTCGTAGAGGTCGGACAAGCGGCGGAAGACCTGCAAGAGCAGATCTGTCGATATGTCTCCTGAGCATGGATCGAGATTTTCGCGTACGAGCGCGTAGAGCGCCTCGAAGGCCGGGGCGTCGCGGGTTGCAGGCGCTTGCATCATGGCAGTGGCTCCGTAGCGGCGGGCCGTTGACGCATGCGGAACGGCCCTCCTTTTGTAGAATCCAAGAGTAGAAACGAAGATTCGCGTTTGACATTCTCAAGCATATCTTCAATATACTGACGATGACTATCGAGTCACCTATGGTAAAGAAATCGAAATGAGTGATACGACAGAACATCCGGGCTCGGATCATGATCTGTTACGCATGACCGCAGACGTGGTGACGGCCTATGTCGGCAATAATAACGTGGCGCCGACCGATCTTGCGGAAGTCATTCGCACGGTCCATGGCTCGCTGCGGGAGGCGCAGGCCGGTGCTGCCGCCGTTGCGGCGCCGCCGAAGCCCGCCGTCCCGATCAAGAAATCGATCACGCCCGATTATCTGATCTGCCTCGAAGACGGCCGCGAGCTGAAGATGCTGAAGCGGCATCTGCGCACGACCTACAACATGACTCCGGACGAGTACCGGGCCAAATGGAACCTGGAACCGGATTATCCGATGGTCGCGCCAAACTACGCCAAGAGGCGGTCGGAGTTCGCGAAGCAGATCGGCCTCGGTCAGAAACGGCGGAAGGCGGAACCTGCCGAGAGCAACGTGGCGTCGGCCGAAGGCGGCGCGTCGTCTGCGGGAGGCGGCGGCACTTATTAGTCGCCTCAGGGCTTCGCCCTAACCCCCGTTGCCTTCCTTGCGGCCGGTCGTGGTCACGAGGAAGAGCCCGGCGAACATCAGCACCACCGCGCCCCAGATATAGACCGACGGCGCTTCGCCGAAGAACCACATGCCGAAGCCCATGCCGGAGAGCGTCGCGATATAGTTGACGGTGGAGAAGATCACCGGGCCTGCGCGGCGAATCACCTCGAACACCAGATAGAACGAGACACAGTTGTTGGCCATCGCGCCGATCGTCGCCCCGTGGCCGATGCCGAAGCCGCCGCCGAAGGCCCACCACTCGCCGGTCGCTGCCATCACGATGAGCACGTAGCCGGCCGATGCCAGCATGAGGCCGCCTGCAAGCGGCAGCGAGCCCGTCTCCGGCGGGC
>JAPOPO010000105.1 GCA_026712885.1 Rhodospirillales bacterium
AGCCGATCCAGGTGCGGCTCCTCGTCGATCACGCGGCCGGCGAAGACCGCAGCGACCTCGTAGACCCCATCCGAGAACTGGTATCCGCGATCCTCGACATGGACGTGCGCCAGGTCGTGGCGCATGTAGCGGCCGTTTACATAGGCGATCCGGGACATGCGGGCCTCCGGTCAGAAGAAATCCAGGGACACGGCGAACATCTGCTCGATCTTCTTGACCGCGCGGGCCGCAGCCAGCATCACCACGCGATCGTGCTCCTCAACGACCGTATGCGGGCGCGGAATGATCACCTCGTTGCCGCGCACGATCGCGCCGACGATGATCCCGGCGGGCAGCCTGGTTTCCGCGAGCGGCTGGCCGACGATGGGCGAAGTCCCGAGAGCCTCGGCTTCGATGATTTCGGCGGCGCCGTCGCGAATCGACTGCACCGCCAAAATGTGACCGCGCCGAATGCGCTGAAGGATCGTGGAGACCGTCGATTCTCTGGGGCTCACGGCAATGTCGACGCCGAGACTGCCCATCAGCGGCCCGTAGCTGGAATTGTTGACCAGAGAGATCGCCGTTCCGCAGCCGGCACGCTTCGCCAGAAGTGCCGCCAGAATGTTCACTTCGTCGTCGTTGGAGACCGCGATCACCGCCTGGGCCAGTCCGATGTTGATCTCGATGAAGATCTCGGGGTCCAGCGCATCGCCGCCGATGACGGTGGCGCGGGAGAGCCGCTCCGCCAGGTAGCGCGCGCGCTCCGGGACCAACTCGACGATCTTCACGTCGAGCCCCGGATGACTCTCCTCCAGCTCCTGCGTCAGGAAATAGCCGATGTTGCCGCCGCCGATGATGACCACGCGGTGCGCCTCGGGCTCTTCGTGCCCGAAGACGGCCATGCCGCGCGCGACATGGTCCGAATCCACGGCGAAATAGACTTCATCCCCTATCAGCATCTGATCGTCGCCGCGCGGCACGATGAGACGCGAATCCCGGCTGATCGCGAGGACCATGATGTTGAGGTCGGGAAAGAGCTCGGTGAGCTGGCGGAGCGGCGTGTTGATGATGGGGCAACCTTCCTCGCAGCGCACAGCGATCACTCGCAGGCGCCCGCCGCCGAAAGGCAGCATGTCGAGGGCGCCTGGCACCTGAAGCCGGCGCTCGATGGCGCGGGCGACCTCGATCTCGGGCGAGATGATTAGGTCGATCGGCATGTGGTCCCGGCTGTAGAGCTCGGCCCAGGCCGGGTTCAGGTAGCTCTGTTGCCGCACCCGAGCGATCTTTTCGGGCACGTCGAAGAGGGAATGGGCGACCTGGCAGGCCACCATGTTGACCTCATCGGAGTGGGTCACGGCGACGATCATCTCGGCCGTCTTGGCGCCCGCCTCTTCGAGCACGTCGGGGAGCGACGCGTTGCCGACGATCGCCCGCGCGTCCACCGTGTCGGAGAACCGCTGCACCACCGCACGGTCGCTGTCGATGACGGTGACGTCGTTTGCCTCGTTGGCAAGCTGACGCGCGATACTGGTGCCGACCTGGCCGGCGCCGCAGACGATGATCTTCATGGGCCGCCAGGCTTGTCAGCTTCGGCGGCGCCCTTCCCATCCGTGCCGTTGTCGTCGAGCTCGCGGTCCAACACGCCGAGCGAACGCAACTTGCGATGCAGCGCGGATCGCTCCATGCCGACGAACTGGGCGGTACGCGAAATATTTCCCCCGAATCGCCTGACCTGGGCGTGGAGATAGTTGCTCTCGAACTGCCGTCGTGCGTCGCGCAGCGCCAGCATCATCAGGTCGGCCGGACCGGGAAGCGCCTGCGCGTGCTCTGCCGGAGGCCCTAGCGCCGCCTGAAGCATGTCTGCGCTGATCGGTCCGTTGGCGGGTGACGGTGCCATGATGAGGAGCCATTCCACGAAGTTGCGGAGCTGACGCACATTGCCCGGCCAGTCGAACGACTGCAGCATGGCCATCGCGTCGTCGCCCAATTCTTGCGGTGAGACCCCGGCGCTATCCGCCGCCTGACGGATGAAGGAACCTGCCAATTCGGGGATATCCTCGCGGCGGTCTCGCAGCGCGGGCACCTCGATGGGCGTGACCAGCAACCGATAATAGAGGTCCTCGCGGAAGCGCCCTTTCTCTATCTCCATTTCCATATCGCGCGTGGTCGCCGCCATCACGCGAATGTCGACCTCGATTTGCTGCGTCCCGCCTTCGCGCTCGAATGTGTGCGCCTGGAGGGCACGTGCCATTTTTCCTTGGGTCTCGAGGGGCATGTCGGCGATTTCGTCGAAGAAGAGCGTGCCGCCGTGGGCACGTTCGAACGTGCCGATCTTTCTCGATCCACCGTCGGCGGGACCGTTACCCTCGCTGCCGAACAGCTCGAGCTCCACGCGGTCGGGCCGCATCATCGCGGCGTTGACCACCACGAACGGCCCTGAGGACCGACGCGAGCGGCTGTGGATGAGGCGTGCGAGCACTTCCTTCCCGGCCCCCGCAGGGCCGGTAATGAAGATTCGCCTATCGGTGGGAGCGGCACGCTCAGCGACCGTTCGGATTTGCTTGATCTGCGGTGAGGAGCCGATCAGCTCCCTCGTCTCGCCGGCGCGCAGCTTCAACTCCGCGACTTGGCGTTTCAGCTCCGCGGCCTCGAGCGCGCGCGCCACCGTGAGCAGCAGCCGGTCGCTGTCGAGCGGCTTCTCGATGAACTCGTAGGCCCCCTTCTTGATGGCTGCGACGGCGGTGTCGATGGTTCCGTGCCCGCTGATCATGATCACGGGCACTTCGGGATGGCGGTGCATTACCGCCTCCAGAACGTCCATACCGTCGAGCTCGCTGCCCTCCATCCAGACATCGAGGATTACGAGGGCCGGCGGTGGCCCGGAGTCGATCGCCTCGAGCGCGGTGGCGCCGTCGGCCGCATCGCGGGGTGCAAAGCCGCCGTCCTCTAGGATGCCGGCAATCGACTTGCGGACGTAAGGTTCGTCGTCGACGATTAAAATATCTCGGGCCATCAGCTCTCACCGTCCGCTGGTATGGGTCGCTCAATTCCGGCCGCGGCGAACACGAGCGTAACCCGGGCGCCGCCCTCGGCCCCATCCTCAAGGGTCAGGCGGCCGCCGTGATCCTCCATGATCCTCCGCACGATGGCGAGGCCGAGACCCGAGCCATCCGCCCGGTTCGTGACGTAGGGTTCGGTCAGCCTGTCACGCAAGGCGGCGGGCAGCCCCGGTCCGTTGTCCTTGACCTCCACTCGCCAATGCCCCTCGGCCTCGCGCACGCCGATGACGATGCGTCCCGTCGGCTTGGCGTCAGGCGCCCGGCTCTCGATGGCTTCGATCGCGTTCTTGAGCACGTTGGTGAGTGCCCGGCCGATCTGGTGCGCGTCACAATCGAGGTGAACAGCATCATCAGGGCGCTCTATCTCGAAGGCGATCTCAGGGTTCGCCAGGCGGTGAAGCACGACGGCCCGCTCCACGACATCGGTCAACGACGCTCGCTCGATAACCGGGGCCGGCATCCGGGCGAAGGACGAGAACGCGTCGATCATCTGGCGGATGTCACCAACCTGGCGGACGATGATATCCGTGCAGTCCTCGAACACATCCGGCTCCGTACTGATTTCGCCGAGGTATCGGCGCTTCAGCCGCTGGGCAGAGAGCTGGATCGGGGTGAGCGGATTCTTGATCTCGTGGGCAATGCGTTGGGCAACATCGGCCCATGCCGCCCGCCGCTGCGCCGACACCAGGGCGGTGATGTCGTCGAACGTGACAACGAAGCCGTCGATCCGCTGGTCGGCGCGCTCAGTTACAATTCGCACGAGCAGGGTGCGGCGACGTTCACCGCGAACCAGCTCGACCTGATCCTCGACCAAGGGTTGGGGCTGCGACCGCGCCTGGGCCAGCAAGTCGGCCATTTCGGGGACTGCCTCCTCGAACGCGTGGCCGGAGAGGTCGTTCTGACTGGCGTTGAGTAGCGCAAGCGCAGACGGGTTAGGCAGCGTAATCCGCCCCTCCGCGTCCAGGCCGATCACACCGGCCGAGACGCCGGCAAGCACCGCCTCGGTGAAGCGCCGCCGCTCGTCCAATTGCAGGTTTGCGTCTTGCAGCGCCTGCTGCTGGCTATGGATTTGGCCGGTCATCCGATTGAAGGCGCGGCTGAGAGAGCCGATCTCGTCATCTTGCGGGGGTTCCTCGACGCGCGCCGCAAGCTCGCCGGCACGGACCCGGTCGGCGGCCGCGATGAGGCCTCCGATCGGATGGGCAATGCGGTTGGCGAATTGGAGCCCGAGCCACACCGCCGATAGCAGCACCAGGAGGGCGACCACAATGAAGATCATCACGAAGGTGATCTGTATGCCGTAACGCTCCTCCTCGAGACGCTGGTAGTCCCTCGTCACGGCCTGGATCTGCCGGGTGTGAGCGATCACGTCGCGTTGCAGCGACCGCGCTACATACAGGTAATTGTTTATAAAGCCACCGAGCTTGATCAGAGCGCGCACGCGGTCGTCTTCAGCCGGCAAAATCACGAGGCGCCCCTCCGCCGCCGCATTCATGGCCCATTCGGGGATGGGATCGATTACCGCAGCGAGGCCCAGGTCACTGCGAGCCACAACGTCCCCGTTGCGGCGGAGGATGACCGCCTCGGTGAGCGAGAGCGCATTGGCCGTATCGTTCAGGAGACGCGGCATGAGTTGAGGGCGTCGCGCGAGATGAACGGCTTGGCCGTTGAGCTGCAGGGCCGCGGCCAGAGCGCTGATGCGTATGCTGTCGCCCTGCTCCTGTACATAGGTCTGGGCGACGACCAGCGAGCGGTTGAGCGCGGTCGAGACCTTCTCACTGAACCAGGACTGCATCCCGAAGTGGAGAAAGAGCGCTGAGAACACGGCGACTACGATGGTAGGGGTCATGGCGACGAGACTGAACAGTGCCGCCATTCGAATGTGCAGCCGCGCGCCTGCCGCTCCACGACGGCGTTCGAGCCAGAGCTTTACTAGCTGCGAAGCCACCAGCGCGCCGAGCGAGAGCAGGAGCACGAGGTCGATGTTCAGGAGAATCAGAATGGTCTGGGGACCGGGACCGAATGGTGCCGATCCGCTCAACGTGGCGTAGGTAATCGCGCCCGAGATGACCGCTGCACAGGCGAGCCCAATGGCGAGCCAACGCCGCAAATCGGGACGCTGCAACCAGGATACGAAACGCTGCCGCAGATCGCCGCCCGCCGAGCGCGAGATTTCGCTCGCGGCGGCCTCGGTCCCGATCAACGCCTCTTCAGCCATCGCCCCTGTCGCTTGCCCTGACCCGAACCAAGCTCAGCCTGTCGCCTCGCCGCCCGACGGTCCGTAGAATACGACCCAGACATAGAGGTCGTCGCTGAAGTCTTCGAAAACGTGCCTGACACCGGCGGGCACGAACAGCACATCGCCGGGCTGGAACGGATGGCTCGTCGAGCCATTCCGGAAGGTTCCCCGGCCACTCATGACCACGTAGACCTCATCCTGGTCGTGGGGCTGCTGCGTGTCGGTGCCGCGCGGCGCGTAGAGGCCGACCCGGAGCGTTCCGCGGTTGATCAGCTCGGCGTAAGGCGTCCCGCCCACCGGAGCCTCGGCGAGAGCCCCCACCGCTTGAGCCAGCGTGACTTGGCCTGGCACGTCGGTCGGCATCTCGGTCATGCTGTCATTTTTCCTTCTCCATCACGGCGGATGATGAAGCCGCCGGTCAGCCGCGCTCGTCCCAGACCCAGGCGATCTGCTCGGTGTCCTCGTAGGCCTGCCAATGGACGATGGCACCGTCCTTGATGCGGAAGTACCAGGCGGTCTCCTGATGGAGAAGGCGGCCAGTGTTCTTGGCGGCCGAGGTCTCGTCGATGAGCACCATCACGTGCTCGCCCTCGCCGAACATCAGGTTCACCGTGTGGTCTCGGATGTCCAGCAGCGCGCCGATCGCAAGGAAGCACTGCTTGATCGGTTCATGTCCCTGCCAGCGACCCGCCCAGGCGACCTTGAACGAGCCTGGCAAGACGACCACCGCATCGTCGGCCAGCAGGCTCATCATGGTCTGGCCATCGCCACCCTTGATCGCGGCCAAAAACTGCCGAACCACCGCCTTGGATCCGTCATCTGCCATGATCGTGTGCCTCTCTGTCAGGGACGCTGATCTGTCCAATTTCTTGCCGGCTTCGGGCTCCCGCCGGCACGGCATGCTTCGCGGTGAGCCGGGCCAGTCTGCCCGGATTTTTCGAACGGCCGTACCGCGTCGGGGAGGCAAATCATCTCCTCCGCCAAGAGGCGCGTGCGGTCGCGCTCGGCTGCCGCAAGCTCCATTGCCATGCTCCCGGTTCGATCCAGGGGCCCCCTGCGCTCACCGGCCATATGGTAACGTCCACCCATATTGCACCCCTGCCCCGGTACTGTATACAGAGCCGTCTCGCACCCCCGCGCCGCCGAGGTGCCCCGCATGGCTGGAATTTCCGACGATCTCATCACCGTTCAGGCCGTAGCGGCGGGGCGCAAACCGCCGACCGAAGAGCGCGCGCGAGCTCTCGCCGCCGCGGTCGAGCTGATGGTGCAAGCGACCGACGACGCGGCTTCCGGGCTCGCCTTCGAAAGCGAACCCGCACACATTGTGACCGCCATGGACGAGACCGCGGCGCGCTGAAATGAGTGACGACATCCATCTGTTGAGCCTGGTCGAGCTCGCCGACGCCATCGCAGCACGCGAGCTCTCGGCGGTCGAGGTCATGACGGCGACCGTCGCCCGCGCCGAGCGGCTCCAGCCGGTGCTCAACTGCTTCATCTCCCTGCAGGCGGAGGCGGCGCTGGAGAGCGCGGCGGCAGCCGATGCTGCGCTCGCGCGGGGCGAGGCACCGGGCCCGCTGCAGGGCGTGCCGCTCGCCCACAAGGACA
>JAPOPO010000614.1 GCA_026712885.1 Rhodospirillales bacterium
CCGTGGGAGAGCGGCGCCGCGTGCAGCACGCAATCGTCGGGCGTGATCGGGTTGAGATCGGCGAAATAGCTCAGCGTCATCAGCAGCAGGTTGCGATGGGTGATGGTGGCGCCCTTGGGCCGGCCCGTGGTGCCGCTGGTGTAGAAGAGCCAGGCGGGGTCGTCGGGCCGGGCCGCGGCGGGGGCGTCCGCGTCGTTGCCGAGCCTGGCGCGCCCGGCGCCCCCCGCCTGGCTCTTCTACGCCAGCGGCACCGCGGGCCGGCCCAGGGGCGCCACCATCAGTCACCGCAACCTGATGATGATGACGCTGAGCTATTTCGCCGATCTCAACCCAATCACGCCCGACGACTGCGTGCTGCACGCGGCACCGCTCTCCCACGGCTCGGGCCTCTACGCGCTGCCCTTCATCGCCAAGGGCGCCAACAACGTGATTCCCGAGAGCGGCGGCTTCGAGCCGGCGGAGGTGCTGAGCCTGATCGAGCAACACCCCGGCCTCAGCATGTTCGCAGCGCCGACCATGGTGGTGCGGCTGCTCGACAGTCCGGCGCTCGGCAACGCCGACACCAGCAACCTCGACCTCATCATCTATAGCGGCGGCCCGATGTACGTCGCCGACGTGGAGCGCGCCCTCCCGGCCTTCGGCCCCAAGCTCGCCCCGATCTACGGCCAGGGCGAGACCCCGATGACGATTACCGCACTCTCCAGGGCCTATCACGAAGACGGAAACCACCCGCGCTACCGCGAGCGCCTGGGCTCGGCCGGAATCGCGCGCACCGACGTCGAGGTGCGCGTCGTCGACGAAGAGGACCGCCCCCTCCCTGTGGGAGAGAGCGGCGAGATCATCGTGCGCGGTGACGTCGTGATACCGGGCTACTGGGAGAACCCGGAGGCCACCGCGAGCGCGCTCAAGAACGGCTGGCTGCACACCGGCGATGTCGGCCGCTTCGACGAGGACGGCTTCCTCACCCTGCTCGACCGCGCCAAGGACATGATCATCTCCGGCGGGACCAACATCTACCCGCGCGAGATCGAGGAGGTGCTGCTGCGCGACGAGGCGGTGCGCGAGGCGGCGGTGATCGGACGCGCGCATCCCGAGTGGGGGGAGGAGGTGGTCGCCTTCGTCGTGCCCCACGACGGGCAGCGCGTCACCGAAGACCAGCTCGACCGCCTCTGCCTGGAGAGCATCGCCCGCTTCAAGCGCCCGCGCGCCTACCGCATCGTGGACGGCCTGCCCAAGAACAACTACGGCAAGGTGCTCAAGCGCACATTGCGCGAGGAGCTGGAAGCCGAGGCCTGAATTTGCCTGCTCAGTTCGGCGCGTAGGGGTTCTTGCCCGCGCGCAGGAGGAGGCGGATAGGGACGCCGGCGAGGCCGAACTCGGCGCCGATCCCGTTCACGAGATAGCGGCGGTAGCTCTCCGGCAAGGCCTGCGGCTTGCTCGCGAAGAGGGCAAAGGTGGGCGGCCGCGCCTTGACCTGGGTGATGTAGCGGAGCCTCAGCCGTCGACCGGACGCGAGCGGCGGCGGATGATGGGTGACCGCCCCTTCCAGCCAACGGTTGAGCTGGGCGGTGGGCACGCGGCGGTTCCAGGTATCGAAGGCGGCGAGCACCGTCGGCATGATGCCGTCCGTCCCCGCGCCGGTCAGGCCCGAGCAGGTCACCACCGGAACACCCTTCACCTGGGCGAGGGCAGCCTCCAGCCGGTCCTGAACCGCGGCGCGGGCGGCGCCGCGATTTCGCACCAGATCCCACTTGTTGAGCAGGATGACGATGGCCCGGCCTTCGTCGGCCACGCGGGCGGCGATGGCCATGTCCTGACGGCCGGCGGGCTCGGACGCATCCAGCACGACGAGCACCACCGCCGCCCGGCCGAGGGCGCGCTCGGCGTCGCGCGAAGAGAGCTTGTCCAGCGCCGCGACGGTCTTGGCGCGGCGGCGCATGCCCGCGGTATCGACCAGCTCGACCGCGCGGCCCTCGTAGGACCAGCGCACCGCGATGGAATCCCGCGTGAGCCCCGGCTCCGCGCCGGTGATGACCCGCGCCTCGCCCACCAGCCGGTTGAGCAGCGTCGACTTGCCAACATTGGGGCGCCCGACGACGGCGAGCCGGAGCACGTCGTTTGCACGGGAAACGTCCTCCGACGACTCCGAATCGAAGGGGCTGAGCGCATCGTAGAGATCCGCAAGGCCTTCGCCGTGCTCCGCCGAGATCGGGATCGGCTGTCCCAGACCGAGGGCATGACTCTCGGCGATTCCGCCCTCGGCCCCGCCGCCCTCGCACTTGTTGACCGCGAGGATGATCGGCACCTGCAGCCGCCGGAGCTGATTCGCGAAGAACTCGTCGGCCGGCGTCACCCCTGCCCGCCCGTCGATCAGGAGAAGCGCCGCGTCGGCGTCGGCCAGCGCGCGCTCCGTTTGCGCCATCATGCGGCCGGCCAGCGTCTCGGGCGCTGCTTCCTCGAGCCCGGCGGTGTCGATGGCGCGGAACCGGAGGGGGCCGATCCGCGCCCAGCCCTCGCGGCGGTCCCGGGTGACTCCGGGCGTGGGCGCGACCAGCGCCGCGCGCCTGCCGACCAGCCGGTTGAAGAGCGTCGACTTGCCGACATTGGGGCGGCCTACGATGGCGACGGTGAAGGCCACCGGAGACCTCAGCGCAGCGCGATCAGATCCGCGTCGTCGGTCAGGATGAAGAGCGTCCGATCGGCGACCACGGGCGGCAGGCGGACGGCGCCTCGTGCGTTGTGCGCGCCCAAGTAGCGGCCGTCGTAAGGCGAGACTGCGAGCACGCTGCCGTCCGAGCCCGCGACGATCAGCCGATCGCCGACGAGGACCGGACCGGTCCAAAAGATCGGGGTTTCTCGCTCCTCCGGATCCTCGAAGCGCGGCAATGGCCGGACCCAGAGGATGGCGCCGCGCTCCCGGCCCATGCAGAGGAGCACGCCGTCTGCGGTCAGCACGAAGACGAACTCGCCGGCGACCCAGGGCATGTTGAGACCGGCGATATCCCGCTCCCAGATGCGCCTGCCGCTGCGCTCATCGATGGCGACCATGCGTCCGCCATGGCCGATCGAGAACACCATCCCCCGGTCGATCACGGGATTGCCGTCGATGTCGTTGAAGGTCGCGATGGCGCCAATGCGGACGCCCTGCACCGCGAGGATATCGGCCCAGATGGTGCGCCCGTTCTCGACCCGGAGCGCCGTGAGCTCACCGGACGAGAAGGGTGTGACGACAACGCCGCCTTCCGCCGCCGGACTGGCACCCCGGAGAAATCCGGCACTCTCCACGATTGCCGCGTGGCTCCATTGCACCGTGCCACTCACGGCTTCCAGCGCCCAGAGGCGGTTGTCGTGGCTGACGGCGAAGACGCGGCCGCCGTAGACCACGGGCGGCGCGCGCACGGGCACGCCGATCGAACGCCGCCACTGCAAGGCACCGGTCTCCGCGTCCAGCGCGACCACATGGCCGAGACCGGTGGCCGCGAAGAGCCAGCCGCCAGCCACCGCAAGGCCCCCGCCGAATCCGCCCTCGTCATCTTCATCAGGCAGCATGTCGGCGGTCCACAGCCTGGCACCGGTGCTCGCATTGAACGCTGAAATCAGGCTTACCGAATCCATGGTGTAGACCCGACCGCCGGCAACCACAGGGGGCGACAGCAGGGGCCCGTCGTCGTGGGCGCCGGTGCCGATGCGGACCCGCCAGCTCTCCGCGAGCGAGTCCGCCGCGGCGAGGTGGTGCATGGCGTGGTGGGGGTAGCCGCCCGACTGAGGCCAGTCTTCGTTCACGTAGGGCGGTGGCAGGCGCACCGTGAGCGCGTCGGCGCCGGGGTCCGGCTCAAGCTGCCGCTCGAGGGACATCACCGAGAGCCGCTCGCCCTGCAGCGGCGGCGGATCCGTGTCGCCCGTCAGCTCGGAAATCGTGTCGCAGCCGGTCAAGCCGACGACGAGGCACAGGCCAAGCAGGGTGGCGCCCCGCGCGATCCCGTTCAGCAACACGTGCCTCACTCCGCCGTGCTCCCGCCCGATTCCTCGGACGCGCTGGCTGCGTCGGCATCGTCCCAGTCGGGGGACTGGGTGCCGCCCGATAGCGCCGCCTCCAGATCGCCGCCGAGGCTCATCAACAGCTCCGCCGCCCGCTGGCGCTGGCCGAGCGGCGCCCCCGGGTCGCTTACGAGCTCTGCGAAAAGCCCTCGTGCCGCCTCCACGTTGCCGGCGCGCATCTCGGCGACCGCGGACAGCTCCGCCGCCAGCGGCCGCCACGGCGAATGACCCGCAAGCAGGGAGGCGAGGCGCTGATTGACCTCCGCCGCGGATGCACGGTCGACCAGCCGTTGCGCAGCGAGCAGGGCGCCCAGATCGCGATAGAGCGGGTCGAGCCGGGAATCTGCAGCGATCTGGTCGTAGACGAAGATGGCGCCGCTGATATCCCCGCGCCCGGCGCGCGTGTCGGCCTCGGCAAGCCGGGCAAGCGCCGCGTAGCCGGTCTCCGAATCAGCGGCGAGCCCGGCAAGCAGCTCTGCGGCCTCCCCGCCGCGCCCAGCCTCGATCCCGGCGACGGCAGCCGCGAACTGCCTTCCCTCGGCCTCGCGGGCGCTATCCCTAGCATCGGTGATCATCACATAGGCGACCGCGCCGCCGAGCGCCGCCACACCCACGCCGAGCAGCCAATAGCGCCACCGCCGCCACAGCTTGAGATAGCGTTCGTGCCGAAGGTCCTCGTCGACCTCTCGGAAGATATCCGCCACGCGCGTGCCTCCGTCAGCGCCGCCGCCCAGCCGTCCCGCGAGGTGCGGGAGCCTGGGTCAGGCGGCCTCGCGCCACTTGATCGAGCAACCCATGGAGGGCAGCTGCTCATGGGGTCCGCGCCCGGTCTCGGCGACCTGGATCATGGCCTCGAGAAGCTCCCGGCGCGCGTCGGGCGCCGGCTCCATCCGGGAGGCGTCGAGCCTGCCCCGGTACTGCAGGCCAAGGTCGCGGTCGAAGCCGAAGAAGTCCGGCGTGCACGCCGCGTCATAGGCGCGCGCGATCTCCTGGGTCCGGTCGATGAGGTAGGGAAAGCCGAGCTCGTGTTGGGCGCCGAAGAGTCTCATGTTCTCGTAGGAGTCGGCGGGATAGGCCTGGGTGTCATTCGGCATGATGGCTACCGCGCCGATCCCGAGGCTCTTGAGCTCGTCCACGTCCCGCACGATCCGGTCGATTATGGCCTTCACGAACGGGCAATGGTTGCACAGGAACATCACCAGCGTTCCGCGCTCACCGGCGCAGTCCGCAAGCGTGTAAGTCTTGCCGTCGGTGCCCTCCAGCCGAAAGTCCACCGCCTTCCAGCCAAAATCGCAGACGGGCGTTGTCATCGCCGGCATGGGCACAGTCTCCCTGCTGCAGGGGTCGGCCGCGCGATCGCGAACCGCGAACAATAGTGTAGAATCACAAACATCGCCCGAAAACGCAACGAAATGAGCGCGGTGACGGGCGAGGTCAGGAGAGGGCGACGACTATGAGCGAGCGAATTCGTCGGTATCGAGCCTTCTGGCCCTACTATGTGGCCGAGCACCGCCGGCCGGGAACGCGCCGGATGCACTTCGTGGGTACGACGGGCTCCGTCGCTCTGGTCGTTGTGGCCGGTGTCGTGGGCGAGCCGCTGCTGCTGATTGCCGCGCTCTTCTGTGGCTACTTCTTCGCCTGGCTCAGCCACCTCCTGATAGAGCGCAACCGGCCGGCAACCTTCACCTACCCATTCTTCAGCCTGGCCGGCGACTTTCATATGTGGGCGCTGATGTGGCAGGGCCGCATGGACGCCGAGGTCGAGCGGCTGGTGGCCCCGGCCGAACCCGGTCAGCCGGCGACGTAACGACACCGGCGGAGAGACCCCGCTCGGGACGGGGGCGGATCAGGACAAGATCAGGCTGCGTCTGAGCGCGGCCTCACGGCCACGTAGGCCTTGCGATAATGCTCAGGGCAATAGGGCTTGCCGAGCAGCGCATGCTCACCACAGAAATGGAAGTCGGGCTCGCCCGGATGACCGGTGGGCCATTTGCAGGCCGCGTTGCCAACGGCGAGAGGCGGCTGCGGCGCCCGCGGTTTGATCTGGGTCACGATCCCTGCCGATCCCGTTGCCGCCTTCCGTGCGTTTGCGACCTTCGCGCCGTTCGACGGCCTCGGCGTGCTCGGGTAGCTCTTTCCGCGCCTGATCGGCGACGGACGCGGCGGCAGCTGCAGCCGATGCGCCTTGCCGACGACCGCGTTCTTCGACATGCCGACTGCGCGCCCGATCTCGGCAGTCGTGAGTCCCTCGTTCCACAGCCGGGTCACGGTGGCGACCCTCTCCGGTGTCCAGGCTGTCATTATCGTCCCTCCGTCCAGTGCCGGGCTCACACTGGTCTAAATCTTGGAATATTTCGCCCTAAACGCTCAACATACAGTACTACCCACAAAATGCAAGACCGGCTTGGTCAGTTTTCCGTGCTGAGATCGACATGTGGATCGGGCAAGTGGGCGCGCCGGGCCTTGCGTGGCGGCCCGATCTTTTGCTAACTCTCGGGATTGGGGAGAAAAAATAAGAAGGGCAGACCCGCGATTGGGAGGAACGCGATGAGACGGGTGGTGGCTCCCGACAGTGCGCCACGCGCATGGCTGGGGCGGAGACTCCTGCCGGGCGCGAGCTGAGGCGAGGGCCGCCTTGAGCCTGTTTCGCCGACGCGTGAAGCTGAGCCGATGGGCGCGCGTGCGGCGGTTCGTATGGCCGAACATGGGCTGGGGGCGGGTCCTCCGGTACTGGACGTTCAAGCTCAAGCGGCTGCAAGGCTCGCCCTACGCCATCGCCTGCGGCTTCGCCTGCGGCGCGGCGGTCTCGTTCACGCCATTGATCGGGTTCCACTTCATTCTCGCTGCGGTGCTGGCGTGGGCGCTGCGCGGCAACATCATCGCGTCGGCGATCGGCACCGCGGTCGGCAATCCATGGACCTTCCCTTTCATCTGGGCGGGAATCATCTGGCTCGGAACCTGGATCCTCGGCTACGAGCGCGGCCAGGAGCTGCCCGCCGATATGACGATCGGCACCATTTTCGAGGAGCCTGGCACGGTCCTCCTTCCCATGCTGGTGGGTGGCCTGCCGGCGGCGGTGGTCGTGTGGATGTTGATCTTCTTCCCGATCCGACGGGTGGTGGGCAACTACCAGCACCACCGCCAGGCCAGGCGCCTGCGGCGCAGGCGCATCCTCGACGAGGAGCGCCGCGCCAGACTGGACCCTGCGCGGCAGGCAGACGACGACATCACCATCCCCGACGCGGCCCCGGAGGCAGCCAAGGGAGACGCCCAGCCGGTCGCCGCGAACGTGACCCATCTCGACCAGGTGCTGGTGGACCGCGGCCGCTGATGACGCGCGTGCCGTGAGCGCCGCTGCCGACCCGCCGGCGTGGCCGCTGATCGTCGGCCTCGGCGCGGACATCGTCGATATCCGTCGGATCGCGGCCACGCTCGACCGCTTCGGCGCGCGGTTCACCCACCGCGTCTTCACCGCGGTCGAACGCGCGCGTGCCGAGCGCCGGCTGAGGCCAGAGGAAACCTATGCCCGCCGCTTCGCCGCCAAGGAAGCCTGCGCCAAGGCGCTGGGCACCGGGCTCCGCAACGGCGTCTTCTGGCGCGACATGGCAGTGGTCAATCTCCCTACCGGCCAGCCGACGATCGAGCTCAGCGGCGGCGCGCTCACGCGCTTGCAATCACTCACGCCTTCGGGCATGAGGTGCCGGATCGACGTGACCTTGACCGATGAGCCGCCGATCGCCCAGGCCATCGTGGTGATCACGGCAATCCCGACAACCGACTGACGGCACTGGGGCAGCGAGCGGCCCGCGCCACAATCAGCTGGAACCGAACCGACCGCACATGGGGCGCGCCAAGACCGAAGAGAAGGACTCGGCCAAGCGTAGATTCAGCGGCTTCTGGGACACAATCCGGACCCTGATCTACGCGGTGCTCGCTGCGCTGATCGTGCGCACCGTCGCCATCGAGCCCTTCAACATTCCGTCCGGCTCGATGATCCCGACCCTGCTGGTCGGCGATTATCTGTTCGTGTCGAAGTACGCTTACGGCTACAGCACGCACTCGCTGCCGTGGAGTGTCGATGTGTTCGACGGGCGGATCATCGACAGCCCGCCCGACCGGGGCGACGTCGCGGTCTTCAAGCTGCCCCGGGACAATTCGACCGACTACATCAAGCGCATCGTCGGGCTGCCCGACGACCGCATTCAGGTGCTCAAGGGTGTGCTCCACATCAACGGCACGCCGGTGAAGCGCGAACGCATCGACGATTACAGCTACACTGACCGCTACGGCCGCGAGCGCGTCCTCCGCCAGTATCGCGAGACGCTGCCCAACGGCGTCTCCTACATGACCCTCGACGCTACGCCTACGGGCGGTCTCGACAACACGCAGATCTACACCGTGCCCCCCGATCACTACTTCGCCATGGGCGATAACCGGGACAACTCGCTCGACAGCCGCGTGCCGTCGGTCGGGTTCATCCCGTCCAAGAACCTCGTGGGGCGGGCCGAGTTCATCTTCCACTCGCTGGAGGATGGAACAAGCATCGGGGAGGTCTGGAACTGGCCGAGCGCGACACGCAGCGAGCGAGTATTCAAGGCGATCGAATAGCGCCCAAGCGCGTGGCAGCCAGGCCGATGGAGGCAGTGGAAGACACCGGCCAGCCGGCGGAGTCCCTCGAAGAGGCGCTCGGCTACCGCTTTGCGAGCACGGCGTTGCTCGCGCTTGCGCTCCGCCATCCCAGCGCAGGCGCGAAGGCCGGCAGCAACCAGCGGCTCGAATTCCTGGGCGACCGCGTGCTCGGCATGGTTGTGGCGGCGATGCTGTACGAGGCGTTCCCGCGCGAGGCCGAGGGCGCGCTTTCCCAGCGCTACTCGTCGCTGGTTCGCCGCGAGACGCTGGCTGGCGTGGCCCGCAGCCTCGCGCTTGGCGACCGGCTGACTCTCGGCCGCAGCGAGGGCGCCGCCGGCGGGCGCGACAATCCGGCCAACCTCGCGGACGCCTGCGAGGCAGTGATCGGCGCGCTCTACATCGATGGCGGCCTCGAAGCCGCAGAGCGCTTCATCCGCCGCCACTGGACGCCGGCGATGAATGCCGATCCCGAACCCCCGCGCGACCCCAAGACCCGGCTCCAGGAGTGGACGCAGTCGCGGGCGCTCGGCCTTCCGGTCTACCGGACGCTTTCGTCCAGCGGCCCCGCGCATAGCCCGCTCTTCGAGGTCGAGGCGGAGGTCACAGGGCTCGGCAAGGCGGTCGCCACCGGCGCCACCAAGCGCGCGGCGGAGCAAGGCGCTGCCGGCGCGCTGCTTGCGCGTATCAACGATCCGGGAAGAAACGGCGATGGCTGAGGGCGGCTCCCGCGCGGGCTTCGTCGCCGTGCTGGGGGCGCCCAACGTGGGCAAGTCGACCCTGGTCAACCAGCTGGTGGGCGCCAAGGTCGCCATCGTCTCGCCCAAGGTCCAGACCACGCGGAGCCGGCTGCGCGGCATTCGCGTGATCGACGACGTGCAGCTTGTCTTCGTCGACACGCCCGGAATTTTCGCCGCGCGGCACCGCTTCGAGCGCGCGATGGTGCACGCCGCGTGGAGCGGCGCGCACGACGCCGACGCCATCCTGCTGCTGGTGGACGCGCGGCGCGGATTGACCGGTGAGACCAGGGCGATCATCGACCGGCTCAAGGAGACCGGGCGCGAGACCCTGGTGGCGCTCAACAAGATCGACCTGGTGCCGCGGCACGCCCTGCTGCCGCTCGCGGCGGGGGTCGAAGAGACCGGGCTTGCGGCCGAGATCTTCATGGTCTCGGCACTCGACGGCGACGGGGTCGACGACCTGTTGGACGTGCTCACGGCGCGGATGCCGCCGGGCCCCTGGCTCTATCCCGAAGACCAGCTCACCGACATATCGGAGCGCCTGCTGGCGGCGGAGATCACGCGCGAGCAGCTCTTCCTGCAGTTGCGCCAGGAGCTCCCCTACGCCGTCGCGGTGGAGACCGAAGGCTGGACCAGCGCCCGCAACGGGGGCGTTCGCGTCGAGCAGGTGATCTACGTGCAGCGGGAGACGCACAAGGGCATCGTCCTCGGGAAGGGCGGGCGGCGCATCAAGGCCATCGGCACGGCCGCGCGCGCCGAGCTCGCTCAAATTCTGGGCTGCCCCATCGACCTCAAGCTCTTCGTGAAAGTGCGCCAGCGCTGGCTCGAGGATCCGGAACGCTACCGCGACATCGGACTCGAATACGACGTCTGACGAGGGCACCAGGTCCACAGCAAGATACTTCGTCGCGACGCGAACCTGTGCGAGAGTCCTTACCGCACTCTGGGACAGGGAGGGTGCAGCATGGCGACAGGTGGCTCAGAACGGCCCGGCGGCGTTCGTTACGAGCCAAACGAAAGACCGCCTCTCGCGCTCGCCGGCGGCCTCGGAATTCAACTCGCGGTCCTTTGTATCGCCGGCGTCGCGCTGACGCCTGCAATCGTGGTTCGGGCCGCCGGCGGGACGGAGTCCTACCTCTCGTGGGCGGTCTTCGGTGCCGTGCTGGTCAGCGGCCTCATTTCGATCGTGCAAGCAGTGCGCGTCGGCCGGATCGGGGCGGGCTACGTCCTCGTCATGGGAACGTCCGGTGCCTTCATCGCGATCTGCGTCGGCGCGATCGCGCAAGGCGGGCCGGCCATGCTCGCCACGCTGGTGGTGATCTCCTCCCTCTTCCAGTTCCTGCTCGCGTGGCGGCTCTCGCTGCTCCGGCGCATCCTGACGCCGACCGTCTCAGGCACGGTCATCATGTTGATCCCCGTCACGGTGATGCCGATCGTCTTCGGCATGTTGACCCAGGTGCCGGAGGAGACGCCGGCGCTGGCCGCGCCGCTCTCGGCGCTCGTGACGGCGTTGGTGATTTGCGGAATTTCGTTGAAGGCGACCGGCGTGCTGCGCCTCTGGGCACCGGTCATCGGCATCGTCGCCGGCTGCGGGGTCGCCGGGTACTTCCGCATCTACGATGTCGGCAGCATCGCCGCAGCATCGTGGGTCGGACTGCCCGAAGGCGGATGGCCCGGCTTCGATCTCGATTTCGGGCCGGTCTTCTGGGGGTTGCTGCCGGCTTTCGTGTTCGTAACCCTGGTCGGTGCCATCGAGACGGTCGGCGACGGCGTCGCGATCCAGCGAGTCTCCTGGCGCAAGCCGCGCGCGGTGGATTTTCGTGCCGTGCAGGGCGCGGTAAGCGCGGACGGCGTGGGCAACCTGTTCTCCGGCCTGATGGGGACGGTGCCGAATACGACCTACTCGACAAGCGTATCGGTCACCGCGCTCACCGGCGTGGGTGCCCGCAGTGTTGGCATCGCACTTGGGGCCTCCTTCGTCGTCGTGGCGTTTATTCCGAAGGCGCTCGCCG
Source organism: Rhodospirillales bacterium (assembly GCA_026712885.1). GTDB lineage: Bacteria > Pseudomonadota > Alphaproteobacteria > UBA828 > UBA828 > WTGU01. Next base: position 11,417 of record JAPOPO010000614.1, read on the forward strand.
TGGTGCTGGCGATACCGGGGCCGGTCGCAGCCGCCTACATCACCGTGCTGCTGGGGCTGCTCTTCGTGGTCGGCATGAGAATTGTCATCCAGGACGGGGTGGACTATCGCAAGGGACTGATTGCCGGCGTGTCGTTCTGGATCGGGGTCGGCTTCCAGAACGGTGTGATCTTCCCCGAGCATGTCTCGGGCATCGCCGGCGGGCTCCTGGAAAACGGCATGACGGCTGGCGGCATGACCGCGATCCTGCTCACGCTCTTCGTGGAGTTGACGCAACCCCGCCGGCGACGCATCCAGACGCCGTTCGAGGTCGCCTCGCTCCCGAAGATCAGAGAATTCCTGCAGACCTTTGCTACCCGCAGCGGCTGGGACGAGGCGATGGCGCACCGCCTCGACGCCGCCGCAGAAGAGGCGATCCTGACGCTGCTGCGGCACGACGAAGAGGAAGAGGCGGACGGTGCACCGCATCGGACGCGGCGCCTGCTGCTCACCGCCCACAAGGAGAGCGGCACTGCGGTACTGGAGTTCATCGCCGCACCCGGCGAGGAGAACCTGGAAGACCGAATCGCCCTCATGGGCGAGTCGTCCGACGATGCGCCCGAGCGGGAGGTGTCGCTACGGCTCCTGCGCCACCTCGCGTCCTCCGTCCACCACCAGCAGTATCACGACACGGACGTCGTCACGATCCGCGTGGAGGCGAGGGCGTAGAGCGGAGGCTCAAGCTCAGCCGAGGAACGCGTCGACCACGCGATTGAAGCGTTCCGGGTTCTCCATGAACATGAAGTGATTGCCGCCGTCCGCCTCCTCGAAGAGTTCGAGCTGCGAGCCGGCGATCTGCCCGTTCATCCATACCTGTGAACGCCAGTCGATCAGGCTGACCCGGCCGCCGACGATCAGCGTCGGCAGCGTGATGCGGGGGATCAGGTCGCGCCAGTCCTGCGTCGCGTGATTGAGCAGCAGCGTGGCGGCGTGGCGGCGCGGCATCTTGCGGTTCTGCTCGATGACCCACGCCACCCGCTCGGTCGGGAAGCCGGCGGTGAACATGCTGCCGATGAAGCCCTTCGTGGTCGCCACGCCCTCTTTCCCCGCGAGGGCGCCGATGGTCTCGTAGAGGCTCGCGCCATTGAAGATCGCGCCGGCGTCCTGCTTCTGCTGCTCGGACCACTCGTCGCGCGCTGTGATGGCGGGCATCTGGTCGACGAGGACGAGGCGCTCCAGCCCCTCTTCGCCGAACAGGTCGATGTAGCACCAGATCACCGAGCACCCCATGGAGTGGCCGAGCAGGCTCACCCGCTCCAGCCCGAGCGCCTCGATGGCGTTGCGGAGGTCCATGGCGAGGCGCTGGATCTTGTAGCCGTGCTCCGGCTTGTCTGATTCGCCGTGTCCCCGCATGTCGAAGGCGATGACCCGGCGGCTGGCGGACAGTCCCTCAATTTGGGCCTCGAACTGCGCGGCAGTCTGCGACCAGCCGGGGATCATGACGAGGGGTGCGCCGCTGCCACTCTCCACGTAGTGAAGGCGGACTCCGTCGTTCGTCGTGACATGCGGCATGGTTCCGTCTCCTTCTCAGACCGCCCGCTTCGCCGAAGCGCCGAGCCGCTCGCGGCGGGGGAAGCAGGCATAGAATACCGCGCCCAGGAAGGCGAGCGCGGCAGTCAAGATGATCGCCGTGTCGTAGTGCTGATCGGCGTCGTAGATTGCGCCTGCCGAGAACGGCCCGAGCAGACCGCCCAGACCGTAGGCAAGCGCGATGCGGCCGAAGACTCGCGGCAGGGCCGCCGCCCCGTAGTAGCCCGCTATGGTCACGGGATGGGCGCTCGCGAGCACGCCGAAGGCCACGCCAACTGCACTGATCGCGATAAGCCCCACGAGGACACTCGGCGCAAAGAAGAGCGCCAGCAGAAACACCCCCATGACGAGCCCGGCGCCCACGAGGACGCGCCGGCCCGTGAGCGCATCGACCAGAAGACCGCCGACCAGCCCGCCGGCGGCGTAGCCTGCGCTGGAGAGCATTGGCGCGAACTGTGTCTGGTCGGCGGACGCCCCCCAGGCGGTCATCATCGTCGCCGCGTGGCCGATGACCGCAAGCGCGACGAAAGCGATGCAGAGGAAGCCGAAAAAGATCGCGATCACCACGCGGGGCCGGTCGGTCAGGATGTCCTGAAACAGCCCGGTCGTGCCGGTTGCCGGCGGCGTCTTGCGGGAGAGCTTGATGAGCGCAGCGGCAATCACAATGGCCAGAAAAATCGCCGCTGCCGACACGCCGAAGGTCGTCTCCGGCCCCGTCGTAGCGATCAGGAAGGCGAGGCCGGGTGACCAGGCGATGCCACCCATGGCGACCGCCGACATGTTGATGCTCATGGCGATGCTGGGTCTCACCGGCCCGTCGATGCTCGCCGCGGTCATCGCAACGAAGTAGACAACGCCGACGGCAAAGCCGAAAAGTACGCCGTAGCCGACATAGAGTGTCGCGACCGATTGGCCGAAGCCCGCGAGCGCGAAACCGGCGCCCGACAGAGCGCCCATGACCAGGGTGAGCTGCGGGAGCGTGAACCAGTGCAGCAGCCGGTGCATCACGAAGCAGCCGATGGTCGCGGTCAGCAGGCAAAGCGACTGCGCCCCGCTCACCGTCGCGCGGTCGGCGCCCAACTCGGCTTCGAGCGGCGCCACGAAGACGCTCCACGCGTAGAGGATCCCGGTGGAGAGATTGATCAGGACCCCGGCTGCGAGCGGAAAGTATGGGCGCAGCGCCGCACCCAGTCGCGATTCCATCGGCGCTCCACGGTTGGACGCGCCACAGTGCAGTGGGTTGGTGGCGCGCGGTCAGCCTATGGGCGGTGATCCGGCTCGTCCAGTGGGGGGCCCTCTTCGCCGGCTTTCGCCCGCGCTCGCCTGCCAAGCCAGAACGCAGCGATCCAGACCGGCAAGCTCAGCACCACGGCGACGATGGCGATGCCCGGCGGGCCGAGCAGACCGGCGGGGAGCACGGCCGCCACGGCGGCGATTCCGAGGACGATGCCCGCGATCCACGCCGGACGAGGATGCCCGAGCCGGCCGAGGCGACGGCACGCCAATGCCAGAGGCAAGCCGCAGACCGCGGCCACGATCAGCGACGACGCAGCCATCGCGATCGCCGTCGGCCACTCGCCGGGCGCCGCCGAGCCGGGCCCGAAGCGGACCGCGGCCGACGCCACCACGCCGGCCGGCAGCCATAGCAGCGCGGCGGCGTAGAAGGAGGCCTGCGACCGCCGGTGCAGGGGCCGATCCGTCATTTCGCCGCCTACTCCTCCGCTTGGGTCGCTGCTTCCTGCCGCGTCATGTCCTCCTGGTGACTGCGCAAGGGCTCGGGCCAAGTGCTCTTGATGAAGGCAAGGACGTCGCGGATTTCATCGTCGGTGAGAACCTCGGCGAATCCCGGCATGCCGCTCTCGAAGTTGGTGATCCCGCGCGCCGCCAGCAACCCCTCGCCGCCCAGCTTGGTGTAGTCGAACAGCATCTGATCGCCGTGGTGCCAGGTGTGGCCGGTCTCGTCGTGAGGCGGGGCGGGATAGAGGCCGTCGTCGCCCGTTTGCCGCCAATTCGGCGCGCCTTCAAGGTCGGCACCGTGGCAGGAGGCGCAATGTTCGGCGTAAAGCGCGGCGCCTTGCGCGAGGTCGTCCGATGCCCCGGCCAACTGCCCGACCAGCTGCCAACCGACGAGTGCCGCCGTCGCCATGACGACTGTCCGAGCCGTCGACCGCACGCCGCCCTCAGACCTGCGCCGTGCGGAGGCGAAGCGCGTTGCCGATGACCGAGACCGACGACAGGCTCATCACGGCGGCGGCGATCATCGGCGAGAGCAGGATGCCGAACGGTGGGAACAGCACGCCGGCGGCGATGGGGATGGCAGCCGCGTTGTAGACGAAGGCGAGGAAGAGGTTCTGGCGCACGTTGCCCATGGTCGCTCGCGCGAGGCGGCGGGCGCGCACGATACCGCGCAAATCGCCCTTCACCAGGGTGATGCCGGCACTCTCCATCGCGATGTCGGCGCCGGTACCCAGGGCGATGCCGACATCGGCAAGAGCGAGAGCCGGTGCGTCGTTCACCCCGTCGCCGGCCATGGCGACGGTCCGGCCCTCGCGACGGAACCGCTCGACCAACACGCCCTTCTCCTCCGGAGTGAGCGCGGCGTGCGCCTCGCCGATGCCGAGTTGGTTGGCGACGATCTCTGCCACGCGGGGGCCGTCGCCGGTTGCCATGACGACAGTGAGGCCCATCGCCTCGAGGGCGCGCAGGGCCTCGGGCGCGGTCTCCCGCACTCGGTCGGCAACCCCGATCACGCCTGCCACGGCGCTGTCCAGCGCGACATACATCGCGGTCTTACCCTCGCCTTCCAGCAAATCTGTCTGACTCGTGTGGTCGCCGAGTGGGACGCCCAACGCCTGCATCATGGCGGCGTTGCCGAGCGCCACCGCCTGGCCCGCTGCACGGCCATGCACGCCCCGGCCGGCCACGGCCTCCACGTCGCTCGCCGCGAGGTAGGGCGCGCCCGCCGCCTCGGCCGCCTCGACGACCGCCCCGGCAAGCGGATGCTGGGCGCTCCGCTCCAGCGCTGCCGCGAGTGCGAGAAGCCGAGCCCGGTCGGCGGCGCCCAGCGTGATCACATCGGTCACGGCCGGCCGGCCCTCGGTGAGCGTGCCGGTCTTGTCGACGACGAGCAGGTCCGCCTTCGCGAGGCGCTCCAGCGCCTCGGCATCGCGCACCAGCACACCGGCCTGCGCGCCTCGCCCGGCGGCCACCATGATCGACATCGGCGTCGCCAGCCCGAGCGCGCACGGGCAGGCGATGATCAGCACGCTCACTGCCGCGCTCAGCGCGTAGGCCAGCGCGGGCGATGGGCCGACCACGGCCCATCCGATTGCCGCCAACACGGCGACGGCGACCACGGCGGGGACGAAGACGCCGGCGACCCGGTCGGCCAGCGCCTGGACCGGGGCGCGGCTGCGCTGTGCTTTCGCCACCAAGGCGACGATGCGGGCGAGCGTGGTTGCGGCACCGACCCTCTCCGCCCGCATCACGAGGCTGCCGGATTGGGCGAGCGTGCCGCCTGTCAGCGGATCGCCCGGACCCTTCTCGACCGGGAGCGGCTCGCCCGTGATCATGCTTTCGTCGAGGGCGGCGTGGCCCTCGGTCACGACGCCATCCACGGGCACGCTCTCGCCATGCCGCACCCTGAGCCGGTCGCCAACGCGGACGGAGTCGAGCGGCACATCCTCCTCGCCGTCCTCCTCCAATCGGCGTGCGGTCTTCGGCGCAAGGCCCATGAGCGCGCGGATCGCATCTCCCGTTCGCTCGCGCGCGACCGTTTCCATCACCTGCCCGGCCAGCACGAGCACGAGGATCACGGCGGCGGCCTCGAAATAGGCCGGCGGCTGCCCGCCTGCGGTGAGGACCGCCTCGGGGAAGATGCCGGGAGCGAGCAGGCCTGCGAGACTGAAGAGCCAAGCGGCGCCGGTGCCGAGCGCGATCAGCGTCCACATGTTGGGGGAGCGGTTGCGCACCGAGGCGAGGCCGCGCAGGAAGAACGTGCGTGCGATCCACAGCACCGGCGTCGCCAGTGCGAATTGCAGGGCGACGAAGGAGCGCGGCCCGAGCCAGGAGTCGAAGGGGACGCCGGCGTGGCTCCCCATCTCCAGCGCGAAGACGGCGGCCGCGAGTGGCCCGGCAAGCCAGAGCCGGTGTTGCAGGTCGCGAAGCTCGGGCGAGGGCCCTGCGTCGGCGACCGGCATCATCGGCTCCAGCGCCATGCCGCATATGGGGCAGTCGCCCGGTGAAGCCTGCACGATCTC
>JAPOPO010000615.1 GCA_026712885.1 Rhodospirillales bacterium
GCTGGAGCGCGGCATCATCTGCAACAACGGGCCGAGCTGGAGCCCCGACAACAAGACCTTCTATCACACCGATTCCTACATGCAGGAGATCTACGCCTACGACTACGACATCGAGACCGGCGCGATCTCCAACAAGCGGGTGTTCGCCAACACCCACGACGAGCCCGGCATTCCTGACGGCTCGACCATCGATGCCGAGGGATATCTCTGGAACGCGCAGATCGTCTCCGGCCAGCTCGTGCGCTACGCGCCAGACGGCACCGTGGACCGCCGCGTGCCGGTGCCGACCAAGACCATCACCAGCATCATGTTCGGCGGCGACAACCTCGACGTGGCCTATCTAACCTCGATGGGCCGCACGGACTTTCTCGGCCCCGAGGCCCAGAAAATCTTCGGCGAGGCCTCGAAGCCGCAACCCCACGGCGGTGGCATCCTCGCGGTCTCCGGCCTCGGCGTGCAGGGCCTGCCCGAGCCCCGCTTCGGCGGCTGACTTTAGTCGCCAGCCATAGGAGCGCGCCCGTCTTCGACGCGCGCGCGACAGGCCGCGACTGCGGCCCGCCGCCTCTGCGGCGCCCTCGCGGAGGCGCCGGCTGGAGGCCGGCTGCCGTGAGCGACAAGACGCTATAGCCAGATCAGGCGGGGGGCGTCGACGAAGAGCAGGCCGCAGGTAATGGTGCGATCCGGGAATATGGCGGCAAGCGCCGCGCGATAGCTCTCCATCTGGGCAACGTAGGCCTCGGGCACGGACTCGTCCTCAGTCGGAGCGAGCCCAGTCTTGTAGTCGAGCGCGATCACCTCCCGCTCGCCTACGAGTAGCCGGTCGATCTGGCCCGAGATCACCTGCTTGCCCACGACCGCGCTGATCGGCGCCTCAGCCAGGGCATCGGCCGCGAAGAGTGAGGAGAACGTCGGGTCGGCCACCAGCGCGATCATGGCCTCGGCCAGCGCCTCCCGCTCGCTCCGGTCGAGATCGTACCGTTCGAGCAAGCGGCGGGCAGCGGCAGGTCGCTCCGCAGGTGCCAGCACAGGCAGATGCTCCAGCAGCTTGTGTGCGGCGATGCCGCGCAAGCGGGCGCTCTGACCAGCGACGTCGATAGGCGAGCGGGGCGCAGGTTCCGGGAGTGCGCGCGAGGGCGCGAGCGGGCGCGGTGCGGGCGGCTCTTCGGCCGGCGGCACGCGCAGCTCCGGCGGCAAGGGCGCGGGAGCGTCGGCCTCTGGCACGGGCTCGGCCCGCGGTGCGAGCGGCGCGGTCTGCGGCTCGGCGTAGACGAGCCCTGTGCCCTCCGGCGCTCCGCCCTCCGGCATCAGCAAAGGCTCGACTCCTTTCAGGCTCTCCAGTCCCGAGCGCACCAGTGCGTACCAGCAATCCTCGGGCGGCGTGTCCCGGCCTTGCCAGCCGCAGATGTAGAGCCGGTCCTCGGCCCGGGTCATCGCGACATAGAGGAGCCGGCGGTATTCCTCCTCCTGCGCGGCCCGGGCTTGGGCGCGGGCTTCGCGGGTGAGTGGGTCCTCCCGGCTCGCGCGGCCCGGCCACAGCAGGCCCTCGACCGCGCCGATGCCGCCGTCCGGCTGCTCCTCCTCCAGCCAGACCAGCGGGTCCCTGGCGTGGGGCTTGCGCATGGTGTCCGGCAGAAAGACCACCGGCGCCTCCAGCCCCTTGGCACCATGCACGGTCATGATCCGCACTTCGTCCCGGCCCTGCTCGAAGTCCCTCTTGATCTCCGCGCGCCCGTCCTGGACCCAGTGCAGGAAACCCTGGAGTGAGGGCGGGTGCGAGCGGCCATAGGCGAGCGCGAGCGCCAGGAACTCCTCGATGGCGTCTCCCGATTCCGGGCCGAGGCGGCCGAGCAGCGCGGCGCGCCCGCCGCGTGCGGCCAGCACCTCACCATAGAACTCGAAGGGCGCCATCCAGTCTGCGGCACCGCGAAAGGCGACGAGCGCCTCGTGCGCCTCGGCGAACGCGGGGCACTCGTCACGACGCCGGGCAAGCGTCGCCCACAGGCTGGTGTTGCCTCGATTGTATGCAAGCGCGAACAGCGCCTCCTCGTCCAGCCCGATCAGCGGGCTCTTGAGCACCGTGGCCAGCGTCAGGTTATCGTCCGGCAGCAGGCAGAACTCGCCGAGTGCGATCAGGTCCATGACTGCGAGCTGTTCGGTCAGCACCAAGCGGTCGATCCCCGCTACCGGCACGCCGCACGCCTTGAATGCCCGCAGCAGATGATCGACGAAGGGCCCGCGTCGGCGCACCAGCACCAGCACGTCGCCGGGTCGGATCGGTCGGCCGTGCGCCTCGAGCCAGCCGTCGCTGCCTTCCGCTATCGGCTCTTGCGTCCATCCAGCCACACGGTCCGCGATGCGCGCGGCGAGGCGCGCGGCCGGATCGTCGGCTCCCTCGCGTTCCACTGGCGGCGCCCACGGCTCCAACGGCGCTGCTTCACCGGGCGCCAGCGGCGGCCACAGCTCAACCCGGCCGCCGGCGCCCGCGCGATGAACCTGATGGCGGATCGGCACCGCTTCTGCGGTCACGCCGTCGCGGGCCGCAGGCTGGGCGAACACCGCGTCGACTGCGGTGAGCACGGCTGCGGTCGAGCGGAAGGACTCGGCCAGGGGAAGCGACGACCACGGCCTCTTCGCGGCCTCCGCCTGGCCTCGAAAGCTGCGATGGGCGGCGGCAAGCGCGCGGGCATCGGCGCCCTGGAAGCTGAAGATCGACTGCTTCTCATCCCCCACGGCAAACAAGGTGCGCGGCGTGGCGCGGGCGCCGTCGCCAACGAAGAACTCCTCCGCCAGGGCCGTGATCACGGCCCACTGCGTAGGACTGGTGTCCTGCGCCTCGTCGATCAGCAGGTGGTCGAGGCCGCCGTCGAGCTTGTAGAGCACCCAGGGTGCGATGCCTTCGAGCGCAAGCAGTCTGCGACTCATCGATATCTGATCGCCGTAGTCGAGCACGGCATGGCGCGCCTTTTCGGTTCCGTAGAAGCCAAGATGACGAGCCGCGACCTCGATCAGGGCGGCGCTGCTCTCGGCCACGCGCGCCGCGTTCCAGCGCTCGACGCGCACGCCAATTCTCTCCTGCTCCAGGCCGAGAGCCTCCGCCGCATCCGGGTGCGCAACGCCGAGTTTCTTCGTGATGAGACTCTGGAGCGGGCCGTCGTCTTGCCGGAAATAGGCGCGGCGGTAAGCGTCGAAGCCCGCGGTTCGTCCCTCATGGTCCGCGGCTAGCCACGTCGCGATCTTCTGCGCTCGCCTCTGGTCCGTCACGGTCCCGCCGGCGAGCACGCGCACGGCATGCGTCAACGCGGGCCGGTTGAACGCGCCTTCGGCAGACGCCTCGGCAACGACGCTTCCCGGCGTTGCTCCTTCGGGCACGCCGAGCCGCGCGCGCAGCGCTGCGATGGCGCCGGCGGTGCCGCCATGACGCGTCAACACAGCGGCGAAGCGGTCCCGCCCACCGCTCACGTCTGCCAGTAGGGCGCCGAAATCCTCCTCGCCGACCACCGCCGTCATGGTGGCGAGATGGGCCGCAAGCGCAGCGTCCACCTCGGGCCGGGCGGCGTGAAGCAGGCGTGCGCGGGCCGCGCCCAGCAGCGTGGTGCTCATGCGCTCGTCGGCGATCTCGAAATTCGGCGCGACGCCCGCCTCCAGCGGAAAGCGCCGCAACAGCGACTGGCAAAAGGCGTGGATGGTCTGGATCTTCAGCCCGTCTGGCACGTCGAGCACGGCGGCGAAGAGGCGCCGCGCCCGGTCGCCCGTCGCGCGCGACGGCCGCGCACCGGTCAGTCCGCTCAGCGCTGCAGTCAGCGTCTCGTCGTCGGCGACGGTCCAGCGTGCGAGCTCCCGCGTGATCCGGAGCGCCATCTCGGCGGCGGCGGCGCGGGTGAAGGTGAGGCAGAGGATGCGCTCGGGCGCGGTGCCGCCCAGCAGCAGGCGCAGCACGCGGTCGGTCAGCACCTTGGTCTTGCCCGTGCCCGCCGAGGCCCCGACCCAGACCGAGGCCGCAGGGTCCGACGCCCTGTGCTGGGCCGGGGTCATCCCGGGCGCGTGCGCGGCCATCAGTTGTCTCCGCCGGGCACCGACCATTCCTTGTGCCGGGCGAGGTGGGCGTAATCGTTCCAGCGCGGCGCGAGTGCCGGACGGGGCACCGGGTGATAGGGGGTCGCCGGATCGTCGAAGCGTTCGACCAGCGCCCTCAGGCCGGCGGCAGCCTCCCGCGCCAGCGCGCCGGCATCGTTGTCGATCTGAATGATCTCGCCGGCGGTCTCGGCACCGCTCAGCCTCCAGTAGGCAAGCGCCGCGACCTCGGCTGTGTTGACGCCCTGGAAGCCGCCCGCGCCCGCGATCGCCGCCTCCAACGAGAGCTGTGGACTGCGCCCGTCCTTCACGTGGCGCTTCGCCGGAACACCGCCGGTCTTGTAGTCGATGATCTCCAGCGCGCCTGCTTCGGTGCGGTCGATCCGATCCGCCTTCGCCGTGAGGCGGAAAGAGCCTGCCGGCGCTTCCAGGTCGAGGGTGCCCTCTACCTCGGTCGCAAGCGGCAGGAAGCCGGGTCGTCGATCCCGCTCGGTGTCGAGAATCCAGCGAGCGATCCGTTCGAAACGGGGCCACCAGAAGGCGAGCACGCCGGGGCGGGTACCGGCTTCGTCGAAGGCTGCGCGGCCAAGCGCCAGCAAGCGCGCTTCGGCATCCGGGGGAAGCGCGTCCGGGTTCTCGCGCACGAAGGCGTCCAGAATCCGGTGGATGATGCTGCCACGCTCCGCCGCGCTCGGATCCGCGTCGACGGGATCGAGCGGCCGGAGGCGAAGAATCTCCCGCGCATAGATGGCATAGGGATCGGCGATCCAGGTCTCGATCCTGGTGACTGAGAGCTGCCTGGGCCGCACGGCAACCGGCGGCGTCGGTGCCGGCGCGGGCCGGGGTCCGGGCGGTTCCGCGGGCCGGTCCAGAGCCGCCCACCAGGCGAGCAGAGCGGGTTCCATGGTGCGCAGCGCGGCCGAACGCTCGGACCCAATCGCCAGCACGGCTTCGAGGCGCTGGAGCCAGCGCGCGGGGATGGTCGGCGTGCCTTCGATGCGCCGCGCCCGCGTCAGATAAACCTCCCGCGCGCCGCAGCATTGGACGAAGTCGTGGGCCGAGAGCCCGATGCGAAGCTCCGGTGGCGGCAGGCCAAAGTCCGCGCGCATGGGGCGGCTCATCCAGGGATCGCCCGCAGCCGCCGGCGGCCAGACCCCCTCGTTCAGCCCACCCAGGATCATGCAATCCGCGTGCTGCAGGCGGGCCTCCAGCGGCCCCCAAATCTGCAGGCGCGGGTGGCGGCCGTAGGGCGGTCGGACCACATGGTCCTCCATCAACGCGTCCAGCAGCGCCGGATAGTGGGCGGGCGCCACCGGCGGCAGCGACGGCGCGGCCTCCAACAATCCCGAGACGAGCCGTGTCGCCTGAACGCCAGCCTCCCCCGACCAGAGCCGCGCGGCCCCGGTCTCGTCATCTGTGGTCGCAAGCCATTCCGCAAATGCGGCGTGGGCCTGCAAGAGTTCCCGCAGGTCGGCCTCGGGCTGCGCCATGAGTGCGGCGAACGGTGCGGCGACGGCTTCCAGACCTTCCAGCCAGGAGCAGAGGGCGGCGTCACTCTCTTTCAGCGCTGCCCGCAGGCCGCCGAAACCGGGCGCTGGCCTCGGGCCGCGCAGAACCGCCCTTTCCATGGCCCGCACGGAACGGCGGAACGTGGCAGGCGTTTGGCCGCCAGCCGCGAGTGGATGTTTTAGTGCGGCCAGCAGCGGGACTGGCGCGGCCTGCTCGGCAATCATGCGTGCAGTGAGCCGCAGAAAGGCGCCGGGCGGCGTCTCCCCCAACGGCTCTCCGGCGGAATCGTCCACGTCGATCCGCCAGCGCCTGAGCTCCGCCGCGACCCGGCGGGCCAGGGCGCGGTCGGCCGTGACCAGCGCGGCGGTGCGTCCGGGGGTTTCCAGCGCGCGCCGCATGACGATGGCGATAACCCCCGCCTCCTCCTGCGGGCTCGCGCAGTCGATCCGGTGGAAGTCGCGGAGCGCTGCGGACTCGGGCGCCGGCAGCGCGCGCCAGGCGGTAATGGTTTCCGCCGGGCGCATGGCGTCGGCGATCAGCCGTGCACGCGTGTGGGCAAAGCCCTCACGGTCGGCACCGTCGTCCATCGGCCACGGCGCCACGGCCCCGCGCTCCACGCCGATACGGGCGAGCAGCCCCTTCAGCGCATACTGCGGGTGCGTGGGGCCGATGGCCTCCCAGGTCTCGTCGTCGGCCAGCGTATCGAGGCCCGGCAGGACGACGGCACCTTGGGGCATGCGCGCGATGACGGCGAGCAGGTCTCGCGTGGCCGGCACGCTCCCGGTGGAGCCGGCCGCAATCACCGGATGCGCCGGCGGAGTCGCTGCCCACCGTTCGGCCAGCGCTTCCAGCAGCGCATTGCGGCGCGCGGCCGGGTCCATCAGACCCTTCTCCGTTAAGTGTTTGGGCCACGTGTCCATGATGATCGCGAGGAAACTCAGCACCTGTTGCCAGTGCGTCGCGTATTCCTCCGGTGCGAGATCGGCGAGTCCTTGCGGGTCGCGCCGGGCGATCTGGATTTCGTCGAGCAGGTCGGCAAGCGCGCGTGCGAGCCGCGCGGCTTGATCCACCGCGCCAGCGCCGATCAGCGCCGCGCCGCCCGGCGTCTCACCCAGCCTCTGGATCAGGCGCGTGAGCAGCAGTTGGCGTTCCAGCGGCGAGACCGCGTCGGGCAGCGTCTCATCCTCTTCGTCGCCGAGGCTCGGCTCGTCCTCGTCGATGTCGCCGAGCGGCCGGATGCGCGGCGGCAGCAGGGCCTGCCCCGGCGCAGCTCGCAGGAAAGCGAGGCCGATTGCCCGGCAGGCGCGTCGCGTCGGCAGCAGGATGGTGAGCCGGCTCAGCGCCAGTGGGTCTCCGGGGTCGAGCGGCACTGCCCGGCCCGACAGGATGCCGCCTGCAAGCGCGTCGACGAAGGGCGCGTAGGGCGGCACCGTGTAGAGGGTGGGCGCGCTTCCGCTCATCCACTCTCTCCGCTTTGTCCCGCGGCGAGGTAGCGCTCGGCGGCTTCGAGTCCGTCCGGCGAACCGACGTGGAGCATGTGGCCGCGATGCTCCAGCCCGAACAGGCGGCCCGCGAGGAGCGCCTCGTCGTAGTGGCGGTTGAGCGAGTAGGCGCCGGCGGGCGCATCCACAAAGAGACGGGGGTGCAGGACTTGCGAGCCGGTGAAGACGAAGGGGGCGGCCTGCGCCCTGCCGCGCCGGCTGAGCCGCCCGTCCTCATGGAGGAAGAAGTCGCCCGCGCCGTCGTAGCCCAGCGTGCGGGGCAGGGGGCAGACGAGAAGGAGCGCGTCCATCGCCTCACCGTCCCAGGCCGCGGCCAGGCGCGATAGTGCCAGCGTACCGGCCTCCGCCAGGACGACGTCGCTGTTCACGACATAGAACGCGTCGTCGCCAAGCCATGGGAGCGCGCGGCGGACGCCGCCGCCAGTCTCCAGCCGCTCTTCTTCGCGCGAGATGCGAATGCCGGGCGCGTCGGGCCGGACCCTATACGTGGCGAGAAAGCTCTCGATCTGCGCCGCCAGGTGGTGGGTGTTGACGACGATGCCGGTCACGCCGGCCCGCTCCAGTCTCTCCAGTGCGCGGGCGATGAGGGGCTTGCCGGCGACCCGAACGAGTGGCTTCGGAATCGTCTCGCTCACGGAGCGCATGCGCGTGCCGAGGCCCGCCGCCAAAACCATCCCGTGCGTGGGCCGGGCGCTCACGGCGCGGGGCCTCCCGTGCGTTTCGGGCACCAGCGCTCGAACCAGGCCCGCACCGAGGCGAGTGAGGGATGGACGAGAGTGTCGTCTAGGTGCCGCCACACCCGCGGCAAATGGGCGAGGTAGGCGGGCTTGCTGTCCCGCTTCGCAAGCCGATGGAAGACGCCGATGATCCGCACCGCACGCTGCGCACCGAGGATGGCGTAAGCCGCGCGGAACGCCGCCTCGTCGGGGTTGGGCGACGCGTTGAGGTAGCGCGCGACCATCGCTGTTTCCAGGTCTTCGCCGAGGTCCCGCCGCGCGTCCTGCAGCAGCGAGACCAGGTCGTATGCTGCAGGGCCCGCGCGCGCATCCTGAAAATCCAGCAAGCCGACCCGGCGGACCCCCGACGTGCTGCCGCCGCCGTCGCCCCGCGCCGGCAGCCACATCAGATTGCCCGCGTGAAAGTCGCGGAGACAAAGCACCTGTGGTTCTCGCGTTGCCTCTTCGAGCGGCCCACGCCACGCCGCTTCGAAGTCCACTGCCATCGCGGGCTCAGCGGCGTCTCCCATAGCCGTTTCCAAGAAGAGTGCGGCATCCCTCAACAGCCACGCGGGGTCGTAGCTGGGAAGGTCAGGTGGCACCGGCCGGCAGTGGAGATCGATCAGAAAATCGGTCGCCGCCTCGTAAAGCGTGTGCTCAAGGGAGGTAGCATCTGGACCGGTGAGCAAGGCGGAAAAACTGTCGTCGCCCAAGTCCTCGAGCAGGACGAAGCCCGGGTCCTCGTCTACTTCAAGGATTTCGGGGGCGCTGTAGCCCATGTCCCGAAGCAGGCGGGCGATCCGCACGAAGGGGACTACGGAATGCCCGGGCGGCGGGTCGTCCATGAGCACCGCCGCGGCATCGCCTCGTGTGAGCCTCTCGTAACGCCGCGCCGAGGCGTCGCCGGCAAGCGGTCGGTGCGCTGCATCGCCCCAGCCCGCGCGCGCGGCAAAGTCTCGGCGCCGCCCCTCGCGTTCGCGATCGAGATCGCTCACCCGTCCGCCTCCAAGTGTCGCCCAAGCGCACCGGCAAGTGTCTGGGCGCGGGGTCCATGGGGAGTGATCGCAATAAGCCGCGCCTCGTCGTCCTCGCCCGGCGCGAGATGCACCTCCAGCCAGTCGCCGGGCATCAGATCGCCCAGCTTCTCCGGCCACTCGATCAGCGATATCGCGTCCGCGAAGGCGTCTTCGATGCCGAGCTCATAGGCGTCCTCCGGCCCGTCCAGGCGGTAGAGGTCGAAGTGCCAGATCGCACCCGCCGCGTGCTCGTAGAGCTGCACCAGGGTGAAGGTGGGGCTTGGACCCTCCTCCGCCGGCCGGCCGAGCCGCGCGCGGATGAAGGCCCTTGCGAAGGCGGTCTTGCCGCTGCCGAGCGCCCCGCAGAGCCCGATCACATCGCCCGGTGCCGCGTGCGGGGCGAGGCGCTGCGCCAGACCCTCGGTCTCCGGGAGGGTCTCGACGCGCATGGTGAGGGGCTCGCGCGGCGTCGCGCTCCTGCTCCCCGTGGCGCTCGGCGCCCTATCGTCAGTATCGGTAGTGATCGGGCTTGAAGGGCCCCTCTTGCGGCACCCCGATGTAGGCGGACTGCTTGTCCGAGAGTGCGGTCAGCTTCGCACCCAGCTTGCCCAGATGCAGTGCCGCCACCTTCTCGTCGAGGTGCTTCGGCAGGGTGTAGAC
>JAPOPO010000616.1 GCA_026712885.1 Rhodospirillales bacterium
CCCTGTATTCGCCCGAGCGCGCGATCACCGCGTCCTGCATGCCGAGGCCGTGCACGGTCTCGCTGCCGGCCCGCATCTCCTCGACGAAGTGCGCGGAGCGGTTGTGCGCCTCGCTCACCTCGTGCTGCAGGCGCGCCGTCCGCGCCTGGTTGAGCAGGGCGATGAGTAGCAGAAGCACGCCCGAGAACACCGCCAGGGCGCCCAGCATCCAGTGGAACATGAAGAGCGCGCAGAGGAACACCGGAGTCCACGGCGCATCGAAGAAGGCGAAGGGCCCTGAGCCTGCGAAGAAGCGCTGGATCGCTTCGAGATCGCGCACCCCGGTCGCGGGCCGGGACCGTTCGGCGGGCGCGATGGCGCGGGTCAGGATTGCCCGCAGCACGCGGGAATCGAGCCTGGCCTGAAGCCGGGCGCCCGCGCGGGCCAGCACGCGGCCCCGCGCGTGGTCCAGAACGCCCATCATCAGGAAGAGGAAGGCGACGATGCCGATGAGCGTGACCAGCGTCGCCTCGGAGCGCGAGGCCAGCACACGGTCGTAGACCTGAAGCATGAAGAGCGGCCCGGTCAGCATCAGCATGTTCACGAAGACGCTGAAGAGACCGACCGAGACGAAGAGGCGCCGGCTCTCCGCTAGCGCGCCTCCGATTTCCCGATCGCCCTTCCGGCTCTCCGACATCGAACCGCTTCCTTGTGGTGTCCAATTATGGAATTGGCGCCGGCGTGCGCGCCTTCAACGCCGGCCGGGGAATTATAAACTTATGGTTGGCCTAATATGCCTTGGCGGCAGTCCCGCGCCGGTGTGCGGTCCGGTCGCGTTGCGGCAGCGGCGGGGCGGACGCAGAATGGAATGGGCAGATTGGGGCCTTGCAAAGGGAGCGGAGAGCCTTTCATGGCGGGTACGATGATCGATATTCCCGTCGCCGGTGGCGGCGAGTTCAAGGGCTATCTGACGCTGCCAGAGGCGGGTAGCGGGCCGGGTCTGCTGATCGAACAGGAGATATTCGGGGTCAACGCGAGCCTGCGCGCGATCGCCGACCTTTATGCCGAAGAGGGTTATGTCTGCCTGGTGCCCGATCTCTTCTGGCGCATGGAGCCGGGCGTGGACCTCGGCTACGACGAGGCCGACTTCGCCAAGGCCTTCGGGTTTTACCAGCGCTTCGACGTGGACCAGGGCGTCGCCGATATCGGGGCCGCGGTCGAAGCCTTGCGGGCGCGGCCGGAGTGCACGGGCAAGGTCGGAGCGATGGGCTTCTGCCTCGGCGGCAAGCTCGCCTACCTCACCGCCACGCGGCACGATATCGATGCGGCGGTCTCGTTCTACGGCGTCGGCATCGAGGAGGCGCTGAACGAATCCGGCGGCATTTCCTGCCCCGTGCTCATGCACTTTGCCGGCGAGGATGGGTTCGTCCCGCAGGATGCCGTGAAGGCCATATCGGAACATTTCGCGGCGCGGCCGGAGGTGCGGATTCACGTCTATCCGGGCGTGGATCACGCCTTCTACAACCACGATCGCAGCGAGGTTTACCACCGCCCGTCCGCCATGGTCGCGCATTCGCGCACCATCGCGCTGCTGCGGGGTGCGATGGGCCCCGCCTACGACCTCGAGACGTTGTGGGATCGTCACCTCGACTACGAGTTCGCGACGCGGGACACCGGCAAGACCATGGCCACCATGGTGGACGAGCCCTACGTCAACCACATCCCGACCATGACCGGCGGCACCGGCGCCGAGGCGCTCAGCCGCTTCTATACCGAGCACTTCATCCCGAAGATGCCGAAGGACACGACGCTGATCCCGCTTTCGCGCACGGTGGGCGCCGACCGGGTGGTGGACGAGATGATCTTCAGCTTCACCCACAACGAGGAGATCGACTGGATGCTCCCGGGCGTGGCGCCGACCGGCAAGAAGGTCAGCGTGCCGCTCGTCGCGATCGTGGCCTTCCGCGGCGACAGGCTCCACCACGAGCATATTTATTGGGACCAGGCTTCGGTGCTGGTGCAGATCGGTTTGCTGGAGCCGGAGGGGCTGCCGGTTGGCGGCGTCGAGACCGCGCGCAAGGCCGCCGACGAAACCCTACCGTCGAACAGCCTGATCCCCGGCTGGGCGGACGATTAGAACGCCCGAGACCGATGGCGGTGCACGCTCGGGCCAGTAACACATGAGCACGCTCGGCACGGCAATTGAGCGCGTCGAGGATGCGGCGCTGCTCATGGGCCGCGGCCGCTATATCGATGACATGCCGGTGGCGCCCGGCACGGGGCACGCCGCCATCCTGCGCTCGCCGCACGCCCATGCGCGCCTCGCCGGCATCGACACGGCGGCGGCAGTGGCGCTGCCGGGCGTCCATGCCGTGGTCACGGGCGAGGACGCGCGCGCCTGGTCCACGCCCTTCATCGTCAGCGTGCGCCAACCCATGGAGCACTGGTGCATCGCCACCGACCGGGTGCGCTACGCCGGCGAGCCGGTCGCCATCGTGGTGGCCGAGGACCGCTACCGGGCGGAGGATGCGCTCGCGCTCATCGACGTGCGCTACGAGCCGCTGGAGGCGATCGTCGATCCAGAGGCCACGCTAGAAGCGGACGCGCCGGTGCTGCACGAGGCAGTGGGCTCCAACCTCATCAGCGAGCGCATGTTCCGCTACGGCGAGCCGGAGGCGGCGTTCGAGGCGGCGGTGCACACGGTCGCGACCACGGTGCGCTACCCGCGCAATTCCTGCACGCCCATCGAGTGCCTGGGTCTGATCGCCGCCTACGACCCGGGCGAGGACGCCTACGACGTGCTCTCCCACTTCCAGGGTCCGCTCACGCTGCATCCGGTCATGGCGCGGGCGCTCAAGGTGCCGGGGCCGCGGTTCCGGCTGCGCTCCGTGCCGGATTCCGGTGGCAGCTTCGGCGTCAAGCAGGCGGTCTTTCCTTACATCGTCGCGATGGCGCTCGCGGCGCGGAAGGCCGCGCGCCCGGTCAAGTGGATTGAGGACCGGCTGGAGCATTTGCTGGCGGCCAACGCGGCGACCAACCGGGTGACGCGGATCGAGGCGGCGGTGGACGCGGACGGCCGGGTCACGGCGCTTAGCCTGGACCAGCTTGAGGACTGCGGCGCCTACCTGCGCGCACCCGAGCCCGCGACGCTCTACCGCAACCACGGCAACCTCACCGGCCCCTATGGCATCCCCCATCTCGGGGTGAGGAACCGCGTGGTCGTCACCAACAAGACGCCCACGGGGCTCAACCGGGGTTTTGGGGGGCCGCAGCTCTACTACGCGCTGGAGCGGCTGATGCAGCGCATCGCGGCGACCCTTGGCCTCGACCCGCTAGAGGTGATCAGGCGCAATCTGGTGCCGGCCGACGCCATGCCTTATCGCGCCGCCGCCGGCGCGGTGCTCGATGCCGGCGACTTCCCCGCCACGGTCAATTTCGGCGCGGCGGAAGGAGCACTCGACGCGCTGCGCGCCAAGCGCGACGCGGCGCGGGCTGAGGGTCGACTCTACGGCATCGGCTTCGCCGCCGCGGTGGAGTCCAGCATCTCCAACATGGGCTACATCACCACGGTGCTCAGCGCCGAAGAACGCCGCAAGGCCGGGCCCAAGGACGGCGCCGTCAGCCACGCTACGGTGGCGGTAGACCCCCTCGGCGCTGTCACCGTGACCGCCGATTCGATCCCGCAGGGTCAGGGCCACCGCACGGTGCTGGCGCAGGTGGTGGGCGACGCGCTGGGCCTCGCGCCGGAGCAGATCACGGTCGCGCTGGAGCACGACACGCAGCGGGACCCCTGGTCCATCGCCGCCGGCAACTATTCGAGTCGCTTCTCCGGCGCGGTCGCGGGTACCGCGCACCTCGCGGCGGTGCGGGTGCGTGAGCACCTCGCGCGGATCGCAAGCCAGCAGCTTAACGCTCGGCCTGAGGACGTGCGCTTCGAGAACGGGCGCATCTTCGCCGCTGGCAACCCGGGCAACGATCTCGACTTCCGTCGGGTGGCGTCGCTCGTCCACTGGTCGCCGGGCAGCCTGCCGGAGGGCGTGCCCCCTGCGCTGCGCGAGACCGCGCGCTGGACCCCACCCCAGCTCACTCCACCCGATGACGACGACCGGATCAACAACTCGGCGGCCTACAGCTTCATCTTCGATTTCTGCGGGGTGGAGGTAGACCGCGCGACCGGCGCCGTCGCCATCGACCGCTACGTCACTACCCACGACACCGGCCGTCGCCTCAACCCGGCGCTGGTGGACGGACAGATTCGCGGCGCCTTCGCCCATGCCGTGGGCGCGGCGTTCTATGAGGAGCTTTCCTACACCGAGGACGGCAGCTTCCTCTCCGGCACCCTCGCCGACTACCTGGTGCCGACCGCCTGCGAGGTGCCGGACCCGCTCATCCTGCACCGCGATATCCCGACCCCGGCGACGCCCTTGGGAGCGAAGGGCGTGGGCGAAGGCAACTGCATGACCACGCCCGTCTGCCTCGCCAACGCCGTGGCGGACGCGCTCGGGGCGGAGAGCCTCGACCTGCCGCTCACGCCGGCCCGCATCGGCGCGCTGATTTACGGGCCGGAGGACGCGCAGCCCGCGGCCTCGGATACGGAGTAGAACTCGGGGCTGTAGTGTCTTGTCGCCGAAGTTCGCAACCAACTCTGCACCACCACGTCACGTCATGGCCGTGTGTGGACGCCCCCGTTGATGCAAGCATTTTCTTTGGACGGTTGTGGCATGCGGTCAGGTGCTTCCGTGTGTCCGGCCTCTCGATGCGGCATGCACGCGCCGCGGGCCCGTATGGAGATACGCGGA
>JAPOPO010000398.1 GCA_026712885.1 Rhodospirillales bacterium
ACATGCGGCCCGACCCTACTCCGCCGCGTGCGCCAGCGGCTCGACCTCCGCCGGCATGCGGATCGCATCGCGCGGCAGCTGGTAGCGCGCGAAGGGCAGCACCGCGACCTTGGCGTCCGGCCCGTGACGGGCCATCGCGGCGGCGAAGGCATCCTCGATCGAAGTGCCGGCTTCCATCCCGATATCGGCCGCCATCTCGAGGTTTTCTTCCAGCGTCACCACATGGAGGTGCTTGCGCACCATGACCTCGTAGATCGGCACCCAGATGCAGCCCGCCCACATCTCGATGGTGCGGGTGTGAATGTCGCGGTAGACGCGCTCCAGGTTCGCGGGCGAGGGCGGCATGTAGGGCTTCATCAGGTCCATGAGCGCGAGGCCGGGGAAGTCGCCGAGATGCGTGCTTACGCCGGGCGACGGGCTGCAATAGATCAGCGTCCCGCCGTCCTTCACCAGCAGGTCGGAGGACATGCAGCCCCAGCCGGTGTGGAAAAAGAGATGGTCGGTCGGCGCGAAGACGCCGCAGATGCCGATGCCCGCCGGGCCGCCGGCGGGGCGGTCGTAAGCATAGACGCCGTTGAAGAAGCGGATCGCCTCGCGGTGCGCGTCCGGGTGCGCGCCGAAGTTGATGAAGCAGAGCCGGCCCCGCGTATCCAGCACGCTGTTGAGCGTTGCCGAGAGGCCGCACATGGTCGCGGCCTCGTCGATGTCGGTTCGCATCGGCCCGGCCAAGGCGCCGTAATGGGTCTTGGGCGACATCACGAAGGCGCAGTGATTCGATTCGATGGTCTCGTCCGAGACCACGCCCGGCAGGATCAGCTTGCCGCCGCCGCCGGCGCCCCAGTGGTTGGACTGCGCCTGGCCCATGGAGAGGCTTACGTCGGACTTCGCGACCTCCTTGTGCAGCCAGACCGGCGTACCGCCCGTGGTCATGCCAATGAAGACGTACTGCTCGGGATCGCGCGGCTCGTTCTGGAAGAAGGGGATGCCCAGCCGCTCCATGCGCGCCAGGTTCTCCTGGCCCAGCTTGAGCTCGGTGTCGCGCTCGGACATCGGGAAGACCTTGCCGTTGGCGCAGACCACGCGCGCGTCCTTGACGCCGTGGGCCTCGATGGCATCGAGCACCGCCGGCAGCAGCTTGGAGGTCGGCGTCGGGCGGAACTGGTTGTCGATGATGATGGCGAGGCTCTTGTCGGGCCCGATCATCTCCGAGAACGCAGGCCCCGAATGCGGTGCCTCCAGCGCGGCCGCGCAGGCCTCGGTGGGGTTCGCGACGGGCGCGGGCTCGTCCGGGAAGAGCGCCGCAAGCAGGTTGGCCTCCGGGATGTCCAGGGTCAGCGTCTCCCGATAGACCATGGCTGGATCGTCAGCCGAGCCGATGGTCAGCGGGTCGAGTGATTCGTAGGGGATCACTGCGCGATAGGTGTCGGACATCGCCGCCCTCCCTTGATTGAGTCGGCCAGAGGCCGCGAAACTGGCGTTCCCGCGCCAAGCCGAGTGTAATGGACCCAACCGGTCATGCACAGGGCGCCCGGCTGGGTGCCCGCTATAGGGGGGAGTGCGACATGGCGACCTATCCGCGGCTTTTCTCGGAATGGAAGATTCGCAACACCACGATCAAGAACCGCGTGGTGTTCCCACCGACCTGCCCGAGCTGGGTCTCCGACCCGTGGAACGGGCTCTTCATCGACATGGCGACCCACTACTACCGGGAGCGTGCCGAAGGCGGAGTCGGCCTCATCATTATCGGCGGGACCCACGTCCACCCGAGCTCGCTCATGGCGCCGCTGCTCATGCCGCAACTCTTCGATGACAGGCAGATCGAGCCGCTGTCGAAAATCGCCGAAGCCGTCCACGCCGAAGGCTGCAAGCTCGCGATCCAGCTCTGGCACTCGGGCGTGCGGGGCTCCCCCACCCTCAAGCAGGAGGCCACCTACGACCCCGATGCGACCTGGCATTCGGTCTCGCCAAGCCAGGTGCCCCTGGGCGAGTTCCCCGGCGCGTCCACGCCCAAGGAGCTCGACGAGGACGAGATCGAGGAGCTGCTGGAATCCTTCGGCAGCGCCGCGGTCCGCGCGTTCGCGGCGGGGCTCGACGGGGTCGAGCTTCATCTGAGTCACGGCTACCTGCCCTGGCAGTTCATCTCGCCGCTCTACAACAAGCGTACCGACCGCTGGGGCGGCTCGCTGGACAACCGCCTGCGCTTCCCCCTCGAGGCATTGAAGCGGATGCGCGCTGCCGCCGGCGACGACAAGTTCGTCGGCTACCGCATCAACTCGACCTCGTTCTGGCCGGGCGATCTCGAAATCGACGAGGTGCGCGAAATCGTCACCGAGATCGAGAAGCGGGCCGATATCGACTACGTCAACGTCTCGGCTGGCGTGCATCACGCATTCATCCACACGCCGATGGAGTTCGAGGCAGGCTGGGAGCGCGGCTACGCCCGCAAGATCCGCGAGGTTTCGTCCAAGCCGGTGCTTCTGGTGGGCCGCATCACCACGCCGGATGTGGCAGAGCGGCTGTTGGAAGCCGGCGACGGCGACGCGATCTGCCTCGCGCGCCAGCTCTTCACCGACCCCCATTGGGCCAAGAAGGCGCAGGAGAACCGCGCCGACGATATTCGTTCATGTGTCGCCGCCAACTTCTGCTGGAAGAGCGTGAGCCGGGGCGGGCGGGTGCAGTGCATCTACAACCCCACGGTAGGCCGGGAGAAGGCCTGGGGCGAGGGTACGCTGGTCAAGGTGGCGGAGCCCAAGTCGGTGCTCGTCGTCGGCGGCGGCCCGGCCGGGCTGGAGTACGCACGCGTCGCCTCGGCCCGCGGCCACAACGTGACGCTCTACGAGGCCGAGGGCGAGACTGGCGGCCACGTGCGCGTGCAGTCACTGCTACCGAGCCGGGCCGAGTACGGTGAGATCGGCCGCTGGCTCACGTCCCAGGCGGAGAAGAACGGCACCCGCATCGTCACCGGCGCGCCGGTGACGGAAGAAGATCTGGATCAGGCGCTGGACACGGTGAAGCCCGACCACGTGGTGGTGGCCACGGGGTCATCCATCGCGGTCGATGGCTTCCAGGGTTGGACCGGCGAGGCGCTGCCCGGCTGGGAGACCGGAAACTGCGTGGGCTGGGATGCGGTGGCGTTGGGCCAGGCCCGGCCACGCGGCAAGGTGATGGTGCTGGACGACCTCTGCGACGTGGCGGCGCCGCTTACCGCCGTCGCCTGCAAGGACGCGGGCGCCGATGAGGTCACGCTGGTCACCCGCTGGCCCATGGTGGGCTTGGAAACCATCCTCGACGTCTATCTCGACTGGATCCTGCCGAAGCTCTACCAAAGCGGGGTGACGGTCTGTGTCGATCACTTCGTGCGCCGCATCGAAGGCGACAAGGTGACGCTCTACAACGTCCACCACGACGAGGCGGAGCGTGTTATCGAGGCCGACTGGATCGTCATGGCGACCGGCCGCCGCTCGGAGAACGCGCTGCACGATGTGGTTGCCGCGCGAGGCGTCTCGGTCGAGACCATCGGCGACGCCACCGCACCCCGCTCGGCCTACGAGGCGGTCTACGAAGGCCACCGCCAGGCCCGCAAGCTCTGATCTTTCCAAAACGGCACAACCTAGGGAGACCTTTCATGCCTGCTGCCTATCTGATTTCCGAATCGCAAGTGACCGACCAGGCGCTGATGGACGAGTACGCCGAGAAGGCCGGTCCCTCGGTCGCGGCCTACGGTGGCGAGCTGGTCGCCGCCACCACCAACGTCGCCCACATGGACGGCATGTCGAAGCCACCCAGGATCGTGATGATCCGCTTCGAGAGCATGGAAAAGGCGAAGGAGTGGTACAACTGCTCCGAGTATCAGGCGGTGCTTCCGATGCGCTTCCGCGCCTCCAACAGCAGCGTCTACTTCGTCGAGGGCGTCGAATAATTCATCGCGCCGGCGGCTCTCCGTCGGCGCGTTCTCTCTCGCCCGGTCAGTCGTCCGCCGCGTCGGGCACGGCAAAGAAGTGCTCGATGGCGTTGGCGTAGTAGCGCAGCATGTCGCGCTCGCTCTCGCTTGCGCGGTAGAGCCCGTCCGCCTCGGTCACGAAGTGGCGCAGCGTCAGCATGCGGAGCCCCACGGTGACGGCGTAGTCGCGGTCCGCCCGCGGGATGTGGACGTAGGCGCCCTCGCGCTCCAGCCGATCGATCAATGCCTGCGTGCGTCCCTTGATTTCGAGCAGATCGAGCGCCCCGTCCGCGCGCACGAACACCGTCGCCACCAGGGAGACCGGAAGCACCGGAATCGCCGCGGCGATCGCCTGCAATAGCTCGCCACCGAGCTTTTCGACGGCCTCGTGGCGGGCATCGTCCTCCAGTGCGCGGAAATCGAGCCCGTTCGCCTTCGCGTAGTCCCGCATGGAGATCGGCGCGGCGAAGTTCACGCAGGCATAGCCGAAGCGGTACCAGCGCCGCCGGATCATCAGGCTCACGTTGTGGGCGACGAAGCGGAACGCGGTCATGAGCACGCGCGCCCGGCGGCGCCGCGGCTCGCCGGGACCCGGCGCGCGCACCAGCATGCGGTCTTCCAGCACGCGGTCGTAGTTGATGCCCACGGGGACGAAGACCAGATCGCGCGAGCCCTCGGGGTCGAAGGACGAAACCATGTAGTTGATGAGGCCGAGCTTGGGCTTGCGCAGGCGGCCGTCGCGGCTCAGGCCGCCCTCGGGGTAGACCGCCTGGACCACGCCGCCGGCGGTCGCCGCCTGCACGTAGCAGGCCAGCACTTGGCGGTAGAGGCGGCTGCCCGAGCCGCGCCGCACGAAATAGGCGCCGAGCGAACGCACCAGCATCTTGAGCGGCCAGACCCGCGCCCACTCGCCGACGGCGTAGCTGAGCGCCGAGCGATGCGCCGCCATGTAGGCGACGATCACGTAGTCCATGTTGCTGCGGTGGTTCATGACGAAGACGACGCTGGCGCCGGGCTCGATGCGGGCCAGCGCCTCGTCGTCCGAATAGCCAAGGCGCACGCGATAGAGGCTCTCCACCGCGCGGCGGGCGATGTGGTAGCCGATGCGGAAGTAGGCGTAGGCGTTGAAGGAGGGCACGATCTCGCGGGCGTAGCGCTCCACCTGCCGGCTCAGCACCTCGCGTGGGATGCCGGTTGCCAGGGCCTCGGCGTCGATCGCCTCCATCACCTGGGGGTGGTAGCTGAGTTGGTCGATGAGCACCCGGCGCTTGGTCTGCTGGAACGGCGCAATCTGCAGCTCCAGCCGCGTGTTGACCTCCTCGATCATCCGGTTGAGGCGGCGGCGCAGGAACCAGCGCGCGCTCGGCATCAGGATCCGGTCAAGCGCAGCCCAGAGCGCGAGCGCGCCGACCACCGCCAGGATCCAGAGCGGCAGCGCGAGCGAGCCGGTCATGCCCGAGCCTTACACTCGGTCGGGCGGGTTTCGTCCGGCACCGAGTGAATCGCCCGGGACGGGTAGCTCCGGTAGAGGACCGAAACCGGCATGGGGGCCAACTGGGCTCGCGGCTGTCGCGCAGATACGCTACTTATAGCAGCAATGGGCGGGTGCGGTGCCCGCCGGCACGCGCACGCCGAGGCATAGTGACGGGCCATGACGGCGGCGAACACCAACGAAGACCAATTTGCGATCTTGCGCCGAACCATGGTCGAGCAGGTGGCGCTCCACGCCGACCATGTCAGCGGCAAGACCGGCCGCGACGCCATCGCGCACCCGGTGATGGAGGCGATCGGCCGGGTTCCGCGCCACGCCTTCGTGCCGGTCGAGATGACGCTTTATGCCTATCTCGATTCTCCCTTGCCGATCGGCTGCGGCAAGACCATCTCGCAGCCCTTCATCGTCGCCTTGATGACCGATCTGCTGGAGATCGGCGCGGGGCACCGGGTCCTCGAAATCGGCACCGGGCTCGGCTATCAGGCGGCGCTCCTGGCGGAGCTTGCGGCCGAGGTCTACACGGTCGAGCTGATCAAGGAACTGGGCCAGAGCGGCCGCCGCCGGCTCGACGAGCAGGGCTACGGCAACGTCCAGTTCCGCATCGGCGACGGCAGCCTGGGCTGGCCCGACCACGCGCCCTACGACCGCATCATCGCGACCGCCGCGCCGGACCTGATTCCGCCGGCGCTCCTGCAGCAGCTCAAGCCCGGCGGGCGCATGGTGATCCCGGCTGGCCTGGAGGACGACCAGCGCCTGCTGCTGGTCACCAAGGACGAGGGCGGGCGCTACGAGACCGACGAGATCCTGCCGGTGCGTTTCTCCCATCTGATGAGCGGCGCCGACGAGCACGATAGCGGCGACTAGGGCCTCCCACAGGAGACGGGCTTGGCCGGATTGACG
>JAPOPO010000619.1 GCA_026712885.1 Rhodospirillales bacterium
AGCCACCGCCATCGCCAACCCCGCCACCACGAAGAAGAGCGTGTGTCCGAGGGAGGTGATCTCCCAGAAGAGTTCGCGGGTTTCCACAGGCTCACCCGGCCTGACGAGGCCTAGCCGCCGAGATACACCTTGCGGACGTGCTGGTCGTCGCGAATCCGCTCAGCCTCGCCTTCGAGCGCGACGCGGCCGGTCTCCAGCACGTAGGCATAGCGCGCGAGCTTGAGTGCGAGTTCCGCATTCTGTTCCACCAGCACCACGGGCACGCCGCGCGCGTTGATATCGACGACGATCTTGGCGATCTCCTGCACCATCACCGGCGAGAGCCCGAGGGAGGGCTCGTCGAGCAGCAGCAGCCTGGGCCGCGCCATGAGCGCCCGGCCGATCGCCAGCATCTGCTGCTCGCCGCCGGAGAGGGTCTTGCCGTATTGGGTGCGCCGTTCCTTGAGCCGCGGGAAGCGCTCGTAGACGGCTTCGAGGTCCTGTCTGATTCCATCCTTGTCGCGCCGCAGGAAGGCGCCCGTGTTAAGGTTCTCATAGACGGTGAGTTCGGGGAAGACGCGCCGGCCCTCGGGCACGTGGGCGATGCCGCGTTTGACCACCTCATCCGGTGGCAACGCGTCGATGCGAGTGCCGTCGAACCAGATCTCGCCCGCGCTTGCGCGGACCAAGCCCGAGATGGCGCGCAGCGTCGTGCTTTTGCCGGCTCCGTTGGCCCCGATCAGGGTCACGATGCTGCCCTCGTCGACCTCCATGGAGACCGCACGCAACGCCCGCACCTTGTGGTAGTGAACCGAGAGCGACTTGATCTCGAAAAGCATTCAGGCGGTTCCCAGATAGGCTTCGATCACGGCCGGATCGGCCCGGATCTGCTCGGGCGTGCCTTCCGCCAGCAGCTCGCCGAAGCTCAGCACCGTGATCTGATCGCACAGCCCCATGACCGCCTGCATGTCATGCTCGACCAGGAGGATGGTGACGCCCTGGCCGCGAACTCGCTCGACCAGCACCATCATCTGCCGTGTCTCTTCGGGGTTCATGCCGGTGAAGGGCTCGTCCAGCAGGATCAGCTTGGGCTCGGCCGCCAGCGCCACCGCAATGCCGAGAGCCCGTTGGTGGCCGTGCGGCAGGTTAACCGTCTCGTCGTCGCGGCGATCGCCTAAGCCCATGAACTCGAGAATTTCATTGGCGCGCGCCTCCGACTCCCGTTCGGCGTGACGACTGGTACCCAGCAGCGCGCTGAACGGCCCCACGCTCGACTGCATGTGGCAGCCAATCAGCACATTCTCCAAGACAGTGAGTTCCTGGAAGAGTGTGGTCGCTTGAAAGGTGCGGCCCACGCCCCGAGCCGCGATCCGGCTTGGGCGCAGCCCCGAAATCTTGCGCCCGCCGAACAGGATATCGCCGGCGGTCGGCTTGTAGAAGCCGCTGATGACGTTGAAGGTCGTGGTTTTGCCGGCGCCGTTCGGGCCGATCAGTCCGTGAATTGCGCCCTCGTCCACGGTGAAGGAGAGGTTGTTCACGGCGGCAAGGCCGCCGAAATGCCGCGACATTTCGCGAACTTCGAGATAGCTCATCGGTGTCTTCGAGGCTCAGACTCGCCAATGTGATACCGGGAAGCCTAAACCCGCTCCGTCCGCCGCGCCACAAGAGATCGACGTCGGCGGCTTAGCCCTCCGCTGCAGCAAGGGCGCGCTCCAGGTCGGCGCGCAGGTCAGCCTCCGCTTCCAGCCCGACCGAGAAGCGCACGAGGCCGTCGCCGATCCCGAGCAGGGCGCGGGCGTCAGCGCCGATCTTCTGATGCGTGGTGCTGGCGGGGTGGGTGGCGAGGCTCTTGGCATCGCCCAGGTTGTTGGAAATGTCGATCAGCTCCAGCGCATCGAGAAAGCGGAAGGCGGCGTCCCACCCGCCCGCGAGGTCGAACGCGATCACGCTGCCGCCCCGGCTCATCTGCCGCGCCGCGAGCGCGTGCTGGGGGTGGCTCGCGAGGCCCGGATAGTGCACGGCATCAACGGCCGGGTGGCCTTCGAGAAACGCCGCGAGCCGCTCCGCAGTCTCGCACATGCGGGCGGTGCGCAGCTCCAGGGTCTCCAGGCCCTTGAGCATGACCCACGCGTTGAAGGGGCTCATCACCGGCCCCGTGGTGCGGATGAAGGGCACGAGGTCGTCTGCGAAGAACGCGTCGCCGCCCAGGATGGCGCCGCCCAGGCAGCGGCCCTGGCCGTCGACATGCTTGGTCGTGGAATAGACCACGACGTCGGCGCCGAGAGCGAGGGGGCGCTGGACGGTCGGCATGCCGAGCACGTTGTCCACGACCACGCGGGCGCCGACGCCGTGGGCGAGGGCGGAGACCGCGGCGATGTCGATCACCGGCATGGTCGGGTTGCCCGGGCTTTCCATGAAGATGCAGCGGGTCTCCGGTCGGAGCGCGCGCTCCCAGGCGTCGAGATCGGTGCCGTCCACGAGGTCGGTCTCGATGCCGTAGCGGGGCAGCAGCTGGTCGATCACCACGTAGCAAGCGCCGAACATGACTCGCGAAGCTACGACATGGTCGCCCGCGCGAAGCTGGCTCATCAGGGATGCGAAGACCGCGGCCATGCCGGTGGCGGTCGCCTGGCAGGCGTCGGCGCCCTCGATCAGTGCGAGGCGGTCCTCGAACATGGTGACGGTGGGGTTGCCGAAGCGGCCGTAGACGTAGCCCGCTTCCTCATCCGCCGTGCGCGCGTTGCCTTGCGCTGCCGTGTCGTAGACGTAGCCCGAGGTGAGGTAGAGCGCCTCGCTGGTTTCGCCGTGATGCGAGCGCTCGGTCCCGCCCCGCACCAGTTGGGTGGCCTGTGACCAGGCCCGCTCCCGTGTCCTCCGCCCCATATGCAAAAACCCCGGCCGCGCTGGCCGGGGTCCCTCCCTTCGACCTTTTAGCGCGAATGTTTAACGTGGCCGCAAGCCGGTCGCTCAAATCGCCACGTGGCTTCACTAGAGACCACCAGGGCGC
>JAPOPO010000432.1 GCA_026712885.1 Rhodospirillales bacterium
CAGCGTGTGATAGCCCCGCCGAAAATCCTGGATCGGGTGCATGAACATGCCGAGCTTCATGGTGCGCCTCCCTGGCGGCGTTCTCCTCGCGTGGCGCTCATTATGGTGAGGGCCCGCGCCTGCGTCCAATCGGCGGGCGGCGGGCGAGCGCTCCGGTCACCACAGCCGGGTGACACCCTAGCGGGCCAATGTCGCGTCGACCGAGACGATCGCCAGTTCGTGCCTCAGGGCCTGGGCGATGAGCATTCGGTCGAAGGGATCTCGGTGAATGCCCGGCAAGCGCCCTGCGCGTTCGGCATCGGCAACGCTAATCGCAAGGACCTCGAAGCCCTCTTCGGCGATGCAGCCGGCGACGTTCGTCGCAACGGCCTCAGCATCGGGTAGCTTACCGAGCCGGTACTTCGTGGCGATTTCCCACGCCGAGGCGGCGCTGACGATGATCTCGTTGGCCTCGTCCGCAATCACCCGGTGTGCGTTTGCGGAAAGGTGGGGACTGTCCTCGACCCACCACAAGAACGCGTGGGTATCCAACAGCACCCGCATTGCTTATCCCCCTTCCCAGAGCTTGAGCTCCTCCTCCGGCAGCGGGTCGAAGAAGTCGTCGGGAATGACGATCTTGCCCTTGAGCCGACCGGGACGACGCTCTTTCTGCGGCTTGCACGCGACGAGTCGTGCGACGGGCTCTCCGCGGCGGGCGATCACGACTTCCTCACCGCTCTCCACGCGCGCAAGCAAGCGGGAGAGCTGAGTCTTGGCCTCATGGACATTCACGATAGTCATGGCAAGTCGAACCAAATTCCAATATGACTTAGCTAACAATATAGCTAAGAGCACGGAGAGCACAAGCCGGGATTGGGGGTCAGCCGTCCTCGTCGATGAGCCCGGGCAGGATCTCGGTCTCGGCGCGCGCGACGTCCTCGGGAAAGTCGATCTCGATCCAGGGCAGACCGGTCACGTCTTCCAGGCCGAAGGGCGGGCTGGCGGCACGGAGGACGGCAGCGATGGTGTCCTCCATCGGGCGTTCGCTGCCACCTTGTTCGATCATTTGCCCCGCAGTGTCGACGAGCGTCTTCGCCATTCCCTCGCTGAGAAGGAAGAAGCCTACCGACTCGCCGTAGGGCTGCAGCGCAGGATCAATCGTCTTGCCGAAATCGGCGGGCGCACCGTCAACGACGCCGACCTTCACCGGCTCATCGCCCGGCTCGTAGGCGCGGTCCACCAGCACACAATCGGCGTGGTGGGTCTCGATCAGGGGCGCGAGCACGCGGCGGTCGTAGAGCACGTCGCCATCCATCAGGAGGACCGGGCCACCTGCCGCAAGCGCCTCGCGCACGCACCAGAGCGTAAGGATGCTGCCCTGCTCGTAGTCCGGGTTGTAGATGGTCGAGACATCGGTCTGGCCCAGCGCCTCCAGTGCACGCTCGATTGCAAGGGCCTCGTGGCCGATGCCGATCACCAGGTCGCGGACGCCGAGCGCGGCAAGGATGGCGAGATGGCGCTCCAGCAGGGTGCGACCTCCGAAATTCAACAGAATCTTGGGCTTATCGTGGCCCAGGCGCCGTCCGACTCCGGCGGCGAGGATAACGGCGCGCATGGCGGAATGTCCGGCGTTGTCACGGCCCCGTTTCGGGCTATATGACGGCCCATGGTCGAACGCAAGATCGGCGCGAGCGACGGGAGCAGCGGTGAAGACGCCGAGCCCGCCAAGGCAAGACCGCGCGTGGCCTGGGATCAGCGTCTCGCTCGCTGGATGGTGCGGCCACTGGTGCATACGCCGGTCACACCGAACCACATCACCACGGTCAGGCTGCTTATCGGGCTCGCAGCCTGCGGCCTGTTTGCGGTGGGTACACGGCCGGAAATTCTTTACGCCGCCGGGCTTTTCATGCTCTCCAACTTCGTCGATCACATGGATGGCGAGCTGGCGCGGTTATCGGGCAAGTCCAGCCGCTTCGGCTATCACTACGACAACTACTCCGACGCCTTCATTCATGTGGCACTCTTCTTCTGCATCGGCTACGGCCTGCAGGACAGCTGGATCGGTGACTGGGCGCCCTATCTCGGCCTGATCGCCGGGGTCTCGGTCTCGGCGCTCTTCCTCATATTCTGGCGAATCGAGCAGCGTGCGGGCACGCGCCAGGCACGGCAGCCGATGTTCAAGGGGATCCACCTGGAGGACGCGATGTATTTCATCGGTCCCATCACCTGGGGCGGCGGCCTGATCGTGCTGCTGCTCGCAGGCGTCGCGCTGCCGCCGGTCTACGTGGTCTGGCTTGCCTGGAAGGAGCGCAAGCTGCTGTTCGGCAAGCCGCCGGAGGCTCCGTCATGACCACGCTCGTCACAGGAGCGACCGGCTTTCTCGGCTCCGCCGTCGCCCGCGCGCTGCTCGACGCCGGCCACGCGGTACGCGTGCTGACGCGGCAGGGCAGCGATACCCGCAACATCGACGACCTCGATGTCGAGCGGGCGATCGGCGACCTCAATAGCCGCTCCTCGCTGGAACGCGCCGCGCAGGGCTGCGACACGCTCTTCCACGTGGCGGCCGACTATCGGCTTTGGATACCCGACCCGCCGGCGATCTATCGCACCAACGTGGACGGCAGCCGCGACTTGCTCCGCGCCGCAGCCGACGCCGGCGCCACCCGCATCGTCTACACCTCGAGCGTCGCCACCCTCGGCCTCAACGCTGACCGTTCGCCGGCCGACGAGGAGACGCCCGTGACCGAGGCCGCGATGATCGGTCACTACAAGCGCTCCAAGTATCTGGCGGAGGAGGCGGTGCGCGCGCTGGTCCGCGACGAAGGAGTGCCGGCGGTGATCGTCAATCCCTCAGCACCCATCGGCCCGCGCGACATCAAGCCGACGCCCACCGGGCGGATCATCGTCGATTTCGCGACCGGGCGGATGCCGGCCTACGTCGATACTGGCCTCAACGTGGTCCATGTCGACGATTGCGCCGCCGGCCACCTGCAGGCGCTCGCGCGTGGCACCGTAGGGGAGCGCTACATCCTCGGCGGCGAGGACATGACGCTCCGTGAAATTCTGG
>JAPOPO010000443.1 GCA_026712885.1 Rhodospirillales bacterium
CAGGGTCTGGTAGACGCTGGCCGCCCCGCCGACCAAGGAGCCGCGGCGCAACGACGCCGGGCGGCAGGAGCTGATCAGCGACAAGGCGAAGCGGGCGTTCCCGATCCGGGACGGCATCCCGATCATGCTGCCGGACGAGGCCCGGCCGCTGGAGGAAGGCGAGGCCCGGTGAGCACGCCCTTCGAGGACCAGCCCTGGCCGGTCGAGCTCCGCTACAGGAGCGCCGAGAAGACGCTCGAGATCGATTTCGACGACGACCTCCGGTGCAGCCTGCCGGCGGAGCTGCTGCGAGTGGAGAGTCCCTCGGCCGAGGTCAGGGGTCACGGCGAGGGCAAGACCATCGTGCCGGGCCGCCGCCACGTCGGCATCACCCTGATCGAGCCGGTCGGCAACTACGCCGTGCGCCTCCACTTCGACGACCTGCACACTACCGGCATCTATACGTGGTCTTACCTGCGGCACCTGGCGGAACACCGCGACGCAGTCTGGCGCACCTACCTCGATGCGCTGGAGGAACGGGGCCTGAGCCGCGACCCTTAGAACGCGATTCGGCTAGTATTCCCTTTCGGGAAATTTCTATCCATGGGCACGGTGCCCCCCAATCACGTCATGGCCGGACTGGTTCCGGCCATCCACTCGTTACCCAGCGTCCGGTGCGCCGAGCTGAGACAGAGATGCCCGGAACACGTCCGGGCATGACGAAGAGTGGGAGTGGCTTTGTCGGCGGGATCGGACGCCCGCCCGCCCAGGGCCGGCCGGATCGGTCAGGCTGCTTGCCGGGCTCCGGTTCGCAGGAACATGACGTCCTCCTGGTCTTCGGGGACATAGAAGTAGTCACCCAGCCTCGGGGCATGCCCGAGATCGCCCAGGAGCCTGCGCTGTCGCGGCGTGCATAACTCCATGGCGCCGGCGATGGTGGGGAAGTCGTACGGCTTCAGGAACATCTGCGCGTAGTTGTAGAGCAGTGTCTTGCGGCCCTTTCCGGAATGGTTCGGCGCGGGCCCGTGCCAAAGCGCGTGGCTGAACAGGTAGCAATCGCCCGCCTTGCCACCCAACTGAACGGCTCCTGGCGTGTGGGGCGTCGGGGCCGCGTCGTTGTCGAACGGGATCTGCCGCAGATGGCTACCCAGGAAGACGGTGAAATTGCCGCTGTCCGTCCCCTCGACGTCGGTGAGGAGGTACAGGGCCTTCACCGCCAGCGGCCTGCTGGTCTCGGTCACGCGAATCTGCCGGAGCGCCTGCCCGCCGTCGGTGTGGATGAAGCCGGGGAACTCGGTCGTGGACGCGCGAACGATGGCCTGCGACATGCTGAGCACGATGTTGGGGCCCATGAGCTCGAGAACCGGATCGAAGACGTTGGGCCGGTCGATGAGGTCCCGGAAGGGCTGGGCATAGCCCAGGAGATCGCGGCGATCCATGAAGGAGCGAGGTCATTCGCGGTCGCGTTGCGCTCCACCCAGCCGTAATGGCCGAAGGGCAAGCCCGGTACCGGCTCCCATCCCGCCTGAGGACGCAGGGAGTCGATCAGCCCGCAGTAGAGCGAGACCTCCTGCGGATCCAACGCGCGCTCCAGATGGATGTAGCCATCGACCGCCCACTGGCGGCGCTGCTCATCGGTCAAGGTCGGCATGGTGGAATCCTCGTCCCGTTGGGAGCGCACGATGCGACGCGGGGATTATTCCACTCCTGACTCGGGCGGTATAGGTCGTCTGGGGTTGTCAGGCGCGCGCGGATGGACCGTAGGCGAGGTACATGGGCTCGCCGTCGGCAAAGCGCGACGGTCGGAGCGGGCGGATGTCGAAGGGCGATTGGGCGCCGAGCACGGCGGCGGCGACGCATTCCCCCACCGCCGGCGAGAGCTTGAGCCCGTGGCCGGAGAAGCCGGCGGCGAGATAGAGCCCGTCGACCCCAGGCGCCCAGCCCAGGATCGGATGAAAATCCGGCGTGATGTCGTAGGCGCCGGAAACCGTGCGCACGACCTGGGCATCGACGAAGTTCGGCAGCCGCTCAGCCAATGCCTTGTCGAGACGCGAGCGGTGGCGGGCCTCGTCTTCCGCCGGCGCCGGCGCGGCGGGATCGGCGACCTCGGGCATCTCGTTGGGATAGGCCACCGCCAGCAGGTAGGGCCCCATGTCGGGACGCATC
Organism: Rhodospirillales bacterium; assembly: GCA_026712885.1. GTDB lineage: Bacteria > Pseudomonadota > Alphaproteobacteria > UBA828 > UBA828 > WTGU01. The sequence continues at coordinate 2,146 of JAPOPO010000443.1, forward strand.
ACGACGTTGGAGTTGCCGTCGGTGATGCAGGTGCGGATGGTGGGCCGGCCCGGCGGCTGTTCCAGATAGGCCATGTCGAGGCGGCGGCGCTCGATCGGCACGTCGATGCCGAGCGGCGCCAGCAGGTCGGTGATCCAGGCGCCAGTCGCGGCGATCACGGTGGGCGCCTCGATGCGGCCCTGAGGCGTGTCCACGCCCACGACCTTGCCGCCATCCGTCGCGATCCGTTCCACCCGGAGGCCGGAATGGAGCGTCGCGCCGGCCGCCTGGGCCGCGCCGAGCCAGCTCAGCACCATGCGGGTCACGTCGATATAGCCGCCGTTGGGCTCCCAGGCGCCGCCGGCGAGATCGTCGGTGACCAGCGCGGGCTCCAGGGCCTTGATCTCGTCGGGGCTGGCGAAGCGCGTGTCGACGCCGAGCTGGCGGCCAAGCTCGACGTTGCGCCGGCAGGCCTCCACCTGCGCCTCGACGACCAGCAGCATGTAGCCGAGCTTGACGTAGCCGGGGTCGCCGACGCCGACCTCCG
>JAPOPO010000154.1 GCA_026712885.1 Rhodospirillales bacterium
CCCCGGGCGTTCGGTGGGCGCCGTCGGCGGCGAGCGTCAGAATCCGTTTGCCGCGATGAAGCCGTCGATGCGATCGAGCAGCTCGCCGAAGCGCGGATTGTAGGTCAGCCGCGCCAGCGGCTCTCCGTCGGGCACCGCGGCACGGCTGCCGCCGAACACCTCGCCGCGCCACGGGTGCACGGCCGCGAGGCAGCGCGCGACCGCCGCGGCGCTCTCTCCGGAGCTCTGGCCGCAATTGCGATAGTCGCCCCGCGCACCGTAGTGCGCATTGTCCGGGGCGATGTGGATCGAAAGATGGGAAAAATCGGCAATCCGTTGCGCGGGCAGGAAGCTGTTGACGTAGCCGATGCGCGCGTCGGCCGGATCGGGACCCTCTCGCGGGTCGGGGCGATACACCACCAGGCGGCTGCCCGGATGGGAGAAACGGGTCTCGAAGTACGCGCGCGCGGCGGGCGCGTCGATGACGGGATCGCCGGTGCCGAGCGCCATGAACACGGGCGCGGCGACGCGGCGCCGCTCGAGCAACCCGGCCAGCTCCCGGGTGAGCAGGAAGGTCTCCGCGGTCGCGTTCACCGGCATCGCCTCGTAGCGCGCATAGTCGTCCGGCGCCTCACGGTCGAGCCAGTCGAGGACATGGCGCAGCCAGACCGACTGGCCGACCAACCACGCGCGCTCGAGCGCAAGGGCGGGCGAGAAGAGGAAGGCGCCCCGCAGCGCGGGGTCGCCGAGCACGGCGTGCACGACGAGCAGCCCGCCGAGCGAGAAGCCGCCGGCGAAGACCGCGCCGGCATCCGCCTTCAGCGTCGCCACGCCGAACCGGACCGCGGCCAGCCAGTCGCCGCGCGTGACCTCGAGCAGGTCGCCCGGGCGCGCGCCGTGCCCCGGCAGCAGCATCGCCCGCACGAGAAAGCAGCGCGCGGCGAACGCATCGGCGAGGTCGCGCATCGCGAGCGGCATGTCGGCCAGGCCGTGCAGGAGCAGAATGCCCCGAGCCGCACGCCCGTCCGACGCCGGCGGACAGCCTTCGGCGGGCGTGCGCTCGAAGGGCGCCGCGGCGGCGAGCTCCGTCGCCTTGCGGCCCGGGTCCATGTACACCTTGTGGCGTTCGAGCCGCTCGCGCGTTTGCCGCACGTAGTCGTCGAAATCGCGGTAGCGCCCCGGATTGAACGGCAACCCCGCACCGGAGGGCTGGAAGCGCGCGGCGTCGGTGTTGCGCACCTGGGCCGACGCATGGGCGCAGACCGGCTGGCCGATCGCGGCGAGTCCCGCGGCGGCGAGCACGACGCCCGCGCCGGCTCGCGCCCACACAGCTGCAAGGTCCAATCGTTTGCGCTCGCGGCGTCCCGTCCTGGCCCGGTCGAGATACCGAGGGCCGGGGGGCCGGGATCCCCGCAGCAACGCCGGGAGGTGCGCGAGCCCACGCCCCCGCACCGCGGGCGGGCGGCCCGGATTCAAGGCGCTCTCAGGTACTTGAACACCCCGTATCCGGATCTGCCGTGGGCTGCGTCGACCACATGCGCGATCGGAACGATCTGCAGGCCCGGCCACTGAGTGTACTCGGCGAACCGGAGCGTTCCCGTCAGAAAGAGCCCGACGGATGCGCTGTGGACCTCTCCGTCGTGCTGCCGTGCGGAGAATCGGCACTCGTAGCCCGAGGTGAATCGGGAATCTGACGGCGAGAACGCATTCGACAGCCACAGCGCGATA
>JAPOPO010000037.1 GCA_026712885.1 Rhodospirillales bacterium
CGCTGGCCCGGCTCGGGCGCTTCCACGGCCGCACGCTCTTCTCAGGAATGGTCTACGCGCCGCTGGTCATGCCCGAGGTCATCACCGGCCTCTCGATGCTGCTGCTCTTCGTGGCACTCTCCTGGGCGCGCGGCTACTGGACCGTGACGATCGCCCACATCACATTCTCGATGGCCTATGTGGCGGTGGTGGTGCAGTCCCGCCTTCTCACCATGGACCGCTCGCTGGAGGAGGCGGCGATGGACCTCGGCGCGCCGCCGGTCAAGACCTTCTTCGCGGTCACGCTGCCGATCATCAGCCCGGCGCTGGTCGCCGGCTGGCTGTTGGCGTTCACGCTCTCCCTCGACGACCTGGTGATCGCGTCCTTCACCAGCGGCCCCGGCTCGACCACGCTGCCGATGAAGATCTATTCCCAGGTGCGCCTGGGCGTGACGCCGGAGATCAACGCGGTCTCGACCGTGCTGGTGGGCATCGTCTCCATCGGCGTGATTGCCGCGAGCCTCATCAACAAGCGCGCGATGGTCATCCGCGAGCGGGAGGCGCAGGGGGCAGCGCCGTAGCGCTTTGACGGCGGTGCCTACAGCCGGTCGCGGAGCGCGCCGTAGGTGAGCGCGAGCGCGAGCGTGGGCCAGCGCAGGAGCCGGCCGCCAGGGAAGGACGGCTGCGGCAACCGCGCGAAGACGTCGAAGCGCTCCAGCGTTCCTGAGATCGCCTCGGCGATGAGCGCGCCGCCGAGCGTCGCCAGCGCCACGCCGTGGCCGGAATAGCCTTGCGCGTAGTAGAGCCCACCCTGGAGCCGGCCGATGCTCGGCATCCGGGTGCGCGTGATCGCGAGCGTCCCACCCCAGACATGGTCGATGCGCACATCGGCGAGCTGGGGGAAGATGCGCAGCATGCAGCGCCGCACGAGAGGGCTAGGATCGGCAGGAAGACGACTGCTCGTGGTCTCCCCGCCGCCGAAGAGGAGCCGCCTGTCGCGTGAGAGCCGGAAGTAGTTGACCACGAAGCGGGTATCGACCACGGCGACGTCGTGAGCGATCAGCGCCTGCGCCCGCTCCGCGCCAAGGGGCTCCGTCGCCAGGATGAAGTTGTTGATCGGCATGATGCGCCCGCCCAAACCGGAGTCCAGCCCATCCAGATAGCCGTTGCAGGCGAGCACGACCGCATCCGCCGTGACCGTGTGCGGTCCGGCCTGAACCTTGCAGGGCGCGCCCGCTGCGAGCCCGGTGACCGGCGTCCCCTCGCGGATATCTGCCCCCGCGTCGGCTGCGGCGCGGGCGAGGCCGCGTGCGTAGTCGAGGGGGTGCAGGTGTCCCGCGCCGCGATCCATGAGGCCGCCGTGAAAGTCCTCTGACGCAACCTCGGCGCGGAGAGCGGCGCGATCCAGAACCTCAATCTGGTCGTAGCCGTAGCGGGAATGGAGATGGTCCGCCTCGCGAGCCAGCGCGTGCGCGTGGCGCGGCCTGTGCGCCGCGATGGCGATGCCGGGCTTGAGGTCGCATTCGATCCCGTGCCGGGCGATGCGATCGCGCACCAGCGCCTTCGCCTCCTCGGCCATGGTCCAGAGAAGCCGCGCCTGCTCTTCGCCAAGCTCACGCTCCAGGGTCATCTGATCGCGCCGGTGCCCGCTGCCGAGCTGCCCGCCGTTGCGGCCGGAGGCGCCGTTGCCGATGCACCGCGCTTCGAGCAGGACCGTGCCATAACCGCGCTCGGCGAGATGGAGCGCGCAGGAGTGCCCGGTGTAGCCGCCGCCGATGATGCAAACATCGGTGCGTAGGTCGCCGTCGAGCGCGGGCCAGGTGAGGCTCGTCCGCGCGCTCGCTTCGTACCAGGTGGGCGCGGCGCCGTCGTGCTGTGCGTAGCGCCCGGCGCGGCCCGGCACTGCCATCACACGGCGAGCAGGAGGAACTTCCGCTCCCACGAGCTTACGACACGCAGGTAGGCGTCGTATTCGGCGCGCACGACCTCGGTGAAGCCCTTGACGAAGCTCTCCCCGAAAATGGCGCTCGCCTCGTCCGAGGACTCGAACTGCTCGAGCGCAGTCCTGAGATCGAGCGGCAGCGTCTCGAACCCGCCGGTCGCCTCCCCTTCCACCGGCGGCGAGGGCTCGAGCCCCTGCGTCATGCCGAGATAACCGGCGCCCAACGTGGCCGCGATGGCAAGGTAGGGATTGGTGTCCGAGCCCGGCAGTCGGTTCTCGACCCGGCGGTTCGCGGGCGGCGCGTCCGGCACGCGCAGGCCGGCGATGCGGTTGTCGTAGCCCCAACCGACGTTGAAGGGCTTGCTCGCGCCGAAGCGGAGCCTGCGGTAGGAGTTGACGTTGGGTGCCATGAGCGGCGTGAAGACCGGCAGGAAGCGCTGCAGGCCGCCGAGATAGTGGCGGAAGGCCGCCGATTCGGCGCCCGCCTCGTCGGAAAAGAGCGGCCTGCGCTCCTCACTCTCGTAGACCGACTGGTGCACGTGCATGGCGCTGCCCGGCTCGCTTTGCATCGGCTTCGCCATGAAGGTCGCGTAGAAGCCGTGGCGTTGGGCGGTCTGGCGCACGGTACGCTTGAAGACGAACACCTGGTCGGCGAGCCGCAGCGCCTCGCCGTGGCGGAAGTTGATCTCCACCTGGCCGGCGCCGCTCTCGTGATTGAGCGTGTCGATGTCGAGCTCCTGGTCTTCGCAATAGTCATAAAGGTCAACGAAGAAGGGATCGAACTCGTTGACCGCGTCTATGCCGAACTCCTGGCGCCCGGCCTCGCGCCGACCCGAGGCGCCGATGGGCGGCTTCAGCGGCTGGTCGGGGTCGGTGTTCTTCTCCACCAGGTAGAACTCGATCTCCGGCGCGATGACCGGGTGCCAACCGCGCTCGGCGAACCGCTCCAGCAGGCTCCCGAGCACGCGGCGCGAATAGAAGGGCGAATGCCCGCCGTCGCGCAGCACGCAATCGGCGATCACCTGCGCCGTGGGCTCGTCGTACCAGGGCACCAGGGTGAGCGTCGCGGGGTCCGGCTCCAGCACGAAGTCGCCGTCGCTCACGTCGATGGAGACCGCACCGGACGGCGGGAAGTCGCCGGTGAGCGTGTGAACGAGGACGTTCTTGGGCAGCCGGTGCTGGCCGCC
>JAPOPO010000035.1 GCA_026712885.1 Rhodospirillales bacterium
CAAGCCTCGCGCGGTCGCAGACGGGTTGAAGATCACCTCTGCGCCGTTCATGGCGAGCTCGCGCCAGCCTTCCGGGAAGTGCCGGTCGTAGCAGATATAGACACCGACCTTGCAGAACGTGGTCTCGAAGACCGGATAGCCGATGTCGCCGGGCTTGAAGTAGTACTTCTCGCAGAAGCCCACGACGTGGGGGATGTGAATCTTGCGGAACTTGCCCAGGTAGCGGCCGTCCGCGTCGATCACGGCGGCGGTGTTGTAGTAGACGCCGGTCTGGGCTTCCTCATAGACCGGCACCACCATCGCCATGCCGAGGCGCGCGGCCTCCGCCCGCATCCGCTGGACGGTGGGGCCGTCGGGCACCCGCTCGGCGGTCCGGTACCATGCGTTGTCCTGCACCGCCCCGATGTAGGGCAGGTTGAAGAGTTCCTGCAGGCCGAGCACCTGCACGCCCTCGCTCGCCGCCTGCTCGATGAGGGGCAGGTGCGCTGCGATCATCTTCTCGCTGATCTGCTCGGGCGTGTCGTGCTCGACCTCGCCCTTGAGGCTCATCTGGATGAGCCCGGCCTTCACGGTCGCCATTGCCGCCGCTCCCCTGCTGCCGCCAAGGCCGGCAGCCTAGCCCGGAACTCCTACAAGGGCCACGGTGTGTGAGGCACGCGCTCCCTTACAGCGGCGGCCGGTGTTGGCGCCAGGGGCGGGCCTCTTCGAGCGCTGCGCCGATGCGGAGCACCGTCAGGTCGTCGAAGCGGCGTCCGACGATCTGCAGGCCCGTGGGTAGGCCTTGCGCGGAGAACCCGGACGGGACCGAGAGCGCGGGCAGCTTGAGCGCGTTGAATTGCATGGTCATGTCCATGCTCTGGTGCCGGCCGTCAGCATCGTCCCCCATGGAGCCGAGCTCGTCGTAGTCGACCGTGGGCGCGGGAATCGCCTCGGTCGGGCAGAGCAGGGCATCGCAGCGCTCGAGGATGGGGCGCAGCGTGTTCCAGGCCTCGGTGTAGATCGTCTCGGTCTTCATCAGCTCGACCGCGCTCATCTTGCGGCCCTCCTCCATCGAGGCGACGACGGAGGGGTGCATCTTGTCCCGCCAGCGCTCCAGATGGTGGCCGAAATGCGTGGCCTGGAAAACGCCCCAGTAGGCCCACCACGCCTCGTTGAACGCTGCGCTCCAACCGAGCTCGACGGGCTCTATCTCCGCCCCTGCCTGCGCGAGGGCATCGGCGGCAGCGCGGGTGTTCGCCTCGACGTCGGGATCGATGTGGTAGTAGCCGAGGTCGATGGAGAGCGCGAGACGCAAGCCGCGAACATCGCTCGGCGGCGGCACGTCGACCGTGAGAGCGGGTGCAAGCGTATTCAGGTCGCGCTCATCCGGCCCCTGGCAGAGCTGCAGGAAGAGCGCGGCATCGGCCACAGTGCGCGAAAGGGGACCGTGGCAGCACATGTAATCGAACTGGGTCGGCAGGAATTCGAACGGAATCCGGCCCGAGCTCGGCTTCAGTCCCACGCAGCCGCTGTGCGAGGCGGGAATCCGCACGGAGCCGCCGGCGTCCGAGCCTTCGGCCAGCGGCACGCAGCCGGCAACCACGGCGGCAGCGGAGCCGCCCGACGAGCCGCCCGGCGTGTGGTCGGGGTTCCACGGATTGCGGGTGATGCCCCACAAGGGGCTGTCCGTCAGGCTGGAAAAGGCGAACTCCGGCGTCGTCGTCTTGCCCACCATGATGGCGCCCGCATCGCGCAAGCGCTGCACCACGAGCGCATCGTCGCCCGGCACCCAATCCTTGTAGGCGTAGGAGCCGAAGGTCGTCGTCTTGCCCTGGGTGGGTGTGAGGTCCTTGATGGCGATGGGGACGCCATGCAATGGGCCGACATCGTCGCCTGCCGCGATCGCCCGCTCCGCCGCCCGCGCCTGCTCGATGGCCTCCTCCGGATAAGTGAAGCAGAAGCAGTTGAGGGTGGGGTTGACCTCCTCGATGCGCGCGAGCGCGTTCGTTACCAGGTCTGTGGGCGAGAGCGCGCCGTCCCGAATGAGAGCGGCGGCCTCCGTCGCCGAGAGGTAGGAGAGGTCGTCGTTGCTCATCGCTCCCGGCCCCGCCCCCCTGCCGCCGCAGCCGCCGCAGCGCTACGACATCATGGGGAAGGAGAGATCGACGCCCGAGCGGATGCCGGTCGGCCAGCGGGAGGTCACGGTCTTGAGCTTGGTGTAGAAACGCACGCCCTCCATGCCGTGCATGGCGTGGTCGCCGAAGAGCGAGCGCTTCCAGCCGCCGAAGCTGTGGTAGGCGACCGGCACGGGGATCGGCACGTTGACGCCGACCATGCCGATCTCGACCTTGTTCGCAAACTCGCGGGCGGCGTCGCCGTCGCGGGTGAAGATCGCGACCCCGTTGCCGAACTCGTGCTCGTTGACCATCTGCAGCGCGGCGTCGTAGTCCGGCGCGCGAACGACGGAGAGCACCGGCCCGAATATCTCTTCCTTGTAGATGCGCATGTCCGGCGTGACCCGGTCGAACAGGCATGGCCCGATGAAGTAGCCGTTCTCGTAGCCCTGGAGGGAGAGGTCGCGGCCGTCGATCACCAGCTCGGCGCCCTCCTCGACACCTATGTCGACATAGCCCCGCACCTTGTCGTAGTGCGCCTTGGTCACGAGCGGCCCCATGTCGGCTTCGCCGTCGGTGCCGGGCCCCACCTTGATGCTCTCGATCTTGGGCTTGAGGTCCTCGATCAGCGCGTCGCCAACCTTGTCACCGATGGCCACCGCGACCGAGACCGCCATGCAGCGCTCACCGGCGGAGCCGTAGGCCGCGCCGATGAGGGCATCGCTCGCCATGGTGAGGTCGGCGTCCGGCATCACGACCGCGTGGTTCTTGGCGCCGCCCAATGCCTGGACCCGCTTACCGTGGGCGCAACCGGTGTGATAGACGTACTCGGCGATCGGCGTGGAGCCCACGAAGCTCACCGCAGCGATGTCCGGGTGGGCGAGGATCGCGTCCACCGCCTCCTTGTCGCCGTGGACCACGTTGAATACGCCGTCCGGGCAGCCAGCCTCCGTCAGCCATTCGGCGAGCATCATCGCGGCCGTGGGGTCCTTCTCCGACGGCTTGAGGATGAACGTGTTGCCGCAAGCGATGGCGACCGGGAACATCCACATCGGCACCATGGCCGGGAAGTTGAAGGGCGTGATGCCGGCCACCACGCCGAGCGGCTGACGGCTGGAGAAGCTGTCGACACCGGTGCCGACCGACTGGGTGTAGTCGCCCCTGAGCAGGTGCGGGATGCCGCAGGCGAACTCCAGCACCTCGATCCCGCGGCTGACGGAGCCCAGCGCGTCCGAGAGCACCTTGCCGTGCTCCCGCGTCACCACCCGGGCCAGATCCTCCTTGCGGCTCTCGACCAGCTCCTTGAAGGCGAAGATCACCCTTGCTCTCTGAATGGGGGGCGTCGCGGCCCATCCGGGCGCGGCCTCCGCCGCCGCTTGCACGGCGCTCTCGACCTCGTCGGAACTGGCGAGAGGCACACGGGCGACCACCTCGCCGGCAGCCGGGTTGTAGACATCGCCAAAGCGGTCCGATGCGCCGGGTTGGGCGGCGCCGTTGATCCAGTGTGTAAGCGTTGCAGTCATCGTGGTCCCCCGATGCTCGTCGGAATGTGACGCCGGTCAGGCGGCGAGCGCGCGCTCCGGCGCGAGGTAGTCGTGGCCGAGGTCGTGCGCCACCGCCTCGTGGGTGACGCGCCCGCGGCAGACGTTGAGGCCGCTCATCAGGTGGGCATCGTCCTGCATGGCCTGCTGCCAGCCGCGCCCCGCGAGCGCGAGCACGAAGGGCAGCGTCGCGTTGCTGAGCGCGAAGGTGGAAGTGCGGGCGACAGCGCCCGGCATGTTGGTGACGCAGTAGTGCAGGACGTTGGCCACCTTGTAGGTGGGGTCGGCATGGGTGGTCGGCCGGCTGGTCTCGAAGCATCCGCCCTGGTCGATCGCCACATCGACCACGACCGCGTTGCGACGCATCTCGTCCAGCATGTCGCGGCGCACCAGCTTGGGCGCGGCGGCGCCGGCGATGAGCACCGCGCCGATCACCAGGTCGGCGTTATTCACCGTCTCCTCGATGGCCTGGACGGTCGAGTAGACGGTCGTGGCGCTCGCGCCGAAGATCTCCTCAAGCTGGCGCAGGCGGGGGATGGAGCGGTCGATGATCGTGACCCGCGCGCCCATGCCAACGGCCATTCTGGCTGCGTGCGTGCCCACCACGCCGCCGCCCAGGATTACCACGTCGGCCGGCGGCACGCCGGGGACACCGCCGAGCAGGACACCGCGCCCCCCCTGCTCCTTTTCGAGGCAATGGGCGCCGGCCTGGATCGACATGCGGCCCGCAACCTCGCTCATGGGCGCAAGCAGCGGCAGGCCGCCCCGCGTATCGGTCACGGTCTCGTAGGCGATGGCGATGCTGCCGGACTCGATCAGGGCGGCGGTCTGGGCGGCATCGGCCGCAAGGTGGAGATAGGTGAAGAGCACCTGGTCGACCCGCAGCATGGCGCACTCGGCCGGCGAAGGCTCCTTCACCTTCACGATCATCTCGGCGGCGCCGAAAATCTCCGCCGTGTCATCCACCACCTGGGCGCCGGCGCGCTCGTAATGCACGTCGAGGAGGCCGATCTCGGTCCCGGCGTCCTTCTCGACCATGACCCGATGGCCGTTCTGCACGAGCTCGCGCACGCCGGCGGGCGGGATTCCGACACGGTACTCGTGGATCTTGGTTTCCTTGGGAACGCCGATCAGCATGGCCGTTCCTTCCCCTGTATCGATGACTCCCGCCGCGACCGGCCCCGAGGCCGGCGCAGTGTAGCGCGGCCCAATTCCCCAGTTAGTCTGCCGCTTCCGGCTGCAATTCGCCCGCGGGCCCGCTGCCTTCGCCCGGCATGCCGGGATCGGGGGTGCCGGAATCGGACGGCTCGGCTTCCGCTGCGGCCGGCGGGGCGTCATCGACCGGCTGGGCCGGCGACGGCTCGGGCTCCGCTGCGGATGCGGCAGCGGCCGCTTCGGCGGCTGCAGCGGCCGCCGCCTGGGCAGCCTTCTCCTCCCGCGCCGCAGCCCGCTCCGCCCTGGCGCGCGCCTTGCGCACCGCGTCGAGAAGCTCCGCCTCGGTACAAATGCCCAGCAGGAGCGGATCCTGCGGCGTGATGTTGGGCGTGTTCCAGTGAGTCCGCTCGCGCACGGCGGTGATCGTCGCCTTGGTGGTGCCGAGCAGCTTGCCGATTTGCGCGTCGCTCAGCTCGTCATAGTTCTTGAGCAGCCAGGAAATCGCGTTGGGGCGGTCCTGCCGCTTGCTGACCGGCGTGTAGCGGGCGCGCCGGGTGCGCTGCGGCACCGCCGAGGCCGGGCCGATGGCCTCCAGCCGCTGGGACGAATCCCCTTCGCAGCGCTGGATCTCCTCACGGTTGACCTGCCCATTGGCGACGGGATCGAGGCCGCGAATGCCGACCGCGACCTCCCCGTCGGCGATGCCTTGCACCTCGAGCGGGTGCAATTCGCAGAACGCCGCGATCTGATCGAACGTCAGCGTGGTGTTGTCTATCAGCCACACGGCCGTG
>JAPOPO010000620.1 GCA_026712885.1 Rhodospirillales bacterium
GATTACGAACGCCAATCGGCCTACACGTTCACCGTGGTGGTCAGCGACGGAGAGGACGCAAACGGCCTCCCCGAAGCCTCGCCCACCGCCGACGACGCGATCGAGGTGACGGTCGCGGTGCAGAACGTGGAGGAACCGCCCGGCCCGCCCGCGAACGTGACGGTGGCGGGTGCGGGTGCGAACCGCATCGAGGTGAACTGGACAACGCCTTCGGACACCGGGGCGCGGCTGGACGGCTACGCGGTGCAGTACCGGCCCGCGGGCGAAACCGAATGGACGGATCGCCCCCACCCCGGCACGGCCACCGCCGCGACGATCGAAGGGCTTGCCGCGCGCAACGAATACGAGGTGCGGGTGCGCGCGCTCGGCGACGGGCACAGCGAATGGGCCGCGGGCGCGGGGCGCACCACGGTGCCCGCCCCGGCGGTCTCGGGCGCGTTGCCCGATCTGACGTTCGTCGCAGGCGCCCCGGACGTCGAGGTGGACGCCTCGCCCGCGCTCGCGGGCGAGGACCTGGCGTTCGAATTCGTCTCAAGCGACGCCGCCGTGGCGTCGTTCGGCGGCTTCGGCGCGGTCGCCGCGCAGGAAGGCGCGGCGGCATCGCTGCGCGCCGAGTCGGAGGGAGAGGCCACGATCACGGTCACGGCCACCAACCCGGGCGGCACGGCGAGCGTGACGTTCGGGGTGACGGTCGAGGCGGTCTCCGCGGAGGAGGCCGAGGCGCTGGGGCGATCGCTCGACGGGCTCACCCGCTCGCTGCTGTCCGGCGCCACCGGGGTGATCGGCGCGCGCATGGCGGCCTCGGACACCGCCGCACCGGCGTTGCCCAAGCTCGAGGACATCGACGCGGTGGCCACCATTGCCGGGCTGCTCGGCCTGCCCGCGCCGTCCAGCCCTGCGGGAGGCAGCCCTGCGGGAGGCAGTATCCCTGCGGGCGGCAGTATCCCTGCGGGAACCGAAATGCCCGCGGGAAGCGGATTGGCGGTGCCGGGCGCGCGGTTGGGCGGTCCCTCGCCCGGGTCTGGCCAAGGGATCGCACCCGCCCACGGGGGTGCACGGTCCGGCGGGTTGTTCCCCGCAGCCAACACGCCGGGCGCCGTTCCGCCGTCGCGCAACGGCGCGCCGGGCAATGGGCTTGCCTCCGGCGGGAGCCTCGCGTTGGGCGGCAACCTGTGGAACCGCTCGTTCGCGTACTCCCTCGCGCCTGAGGCGCCCGAGGGCAACCGCGCGCCTGGCGGCGGGCAACCGCAAGGCGGCGCGCTCGCGCTTGCCGGCGGGCAAACAAACGACGATGCGCCAGCGCCTGGCGGCGAGCAATCACCCCGCAGCGCGCTAGCGCCTGGCGGTGACGCTGCGCCGGGTCCCCTGTCGGGTTTGACGGTCTGGGGGCTGGGCGACGTGCAGCGATTCAGCGGCGGCGAGGGCGAGGCCCGCTACGACGGGGAATGGCGCACCGCGTACCTGGGCGCCGACCGGCGCTTCGGCGAACGCTGGCTGGGCGGCGTGGCGCTGGCGCGCGGGCGCGGCGAGGCCGCCTACGGCTTCGGCGGACAGGCCGCGGGCACGGGACGGCTTCA
>JAPOPO010000640.1 GCA_026712885.1 Rhodospirillales bacterium
CGTTGCCGCCATCGTCGGCGGCCACGATGCCGCTGGTGAAGAGGTAATCGCCCTTGCGACAGGCGGCCGACAGGGGAAGACCCTCCATCCAGCCGAAGCCCGCCGGAGTCACGCCCTGCTTCTCGCCGGCGCCCACCTGGGCGACCACCCGCACCACCACCTCGAGGCCGGGATCGTGCGCCCCCACCATGCCGAGAGCGGTCCACGCCGGATAGGGCGCGGAGAACACCTCGCGGCCGACGGCGAAGACGGCGTCCATCGTGCGCGGGTCCTTGTGGAAGGTCATCACGTCGAGCACGTCGTCGATCCCGGCGCCCGCCGCCTCCAGCACCGCGCCGACCCTGGCAAAGGCGTTCCGCGTTTGCGCCTCGACGTCGCCCGCGTCCGTCACCCGGCCGTCGTCGGTCACGCTCCCCTGGCCCGAGAGGAACAGGAGGTCGCCGACCCCGACAGCCGCCGAGGCCGGCCGGCCGGCCATCCAGGCTTCGCTCGCGGGCGTGAGGCAAGTGCGATCGTCGGCCATCCTGATGTTCTCCCTTCGGCGGTCAGGTCTGCCGGATGACCGGCAGGTCGATGAATGACGGGCGAGCCCCGTCGTGAAACACGGTCTGGTGCGCGGGCTGGAGGTCGAAGGCGTGCTCGCCGCCGATCGGCCCGCCCGTGTTGGGATTGCGGTCGAAGGCCGGGTAGTTGCTGCTCGACACCTCGACCCTGACGCGATGCCCGGCACGGAACACGTGGCAGATCACGCCCACATCGAGGTCGAGCGCGTAGACCCGGTGGGGCTCCATCGGACTCTCGGCCTCCCGGCTCTCGCGGAAGCGGCCGCGGATCACGCCCTCGAACAGGTTGATCGAGCGCCCGTCGGGCTCCACGTCGCAGAGCTTCACCGTGAAGTCGGTGTCCCTGGCGCTGGTCGCGGCGCTCAGCTGCGCCGTGACCGCGCCGGCGGCGAAACAGGGCGCCTCCAGCGGCGCCGATGTGTAGACCAGTACATCGTTCCGGTATTCGACCGGGCGCTGGTCCATCGGTCCCATGGGCGCGGTCTGCGGCAGGCAACAGGAATGCCCGCCCATGCTCGGCACCGGATCGAACGGGCTATAGATGAAGAAGTCCGGCGCCTCTTCGCCCGGTGCATTGCGGTCCAATGTTCCGTCCCCGCTCAGCGAGTTGGCCCGGCCGCCGCTGTGCAGGTACCAGCGCTCGGAGCCTGTGCCGGCCAGCGGCCAGGCGTCGGCGTCGAGCCAGCGGTTCTCGCCAGTGACGAACACGCGGACAGGCGGCAGCGCCTCCAGGGCGGAGCGGTCATCCTTCAGCCAGGCATCGAACCAGGCGCGCTCGTAGACGCTGACGGTGTTCTTCGCCTCATCGCCAAAATCGATGGCGCCGACCTGCTGGGTCCACGGGATGTGATACCAGGGGCCGACGATCAGCCGGTGCTCGGCCCGGCCGGCGGCGCTCAGCGCCTCGTAGGCCTCGATGGTCTGCGGGATGAAGCTGTCGTACCAGCCGCTGACGTGGAGGCAGGGCACGTCGATCTGCCCGAGGCGGGGCGCGAGCTCCCACTCCTGCCAATAGGCGTCGTGGGCCGGGTGGTCCACGTAGTCCTTGAGGAAGGGCATGAGGTCCGGCGTCTCGAGGAAGGGGATGTCCTTGAGCC
>JAPOPO010000090.1 GCA_026712885.1 Rhodospirillales bacterium
ACACAGTTGCTGGCGCCACCCAAGGCGGCGGCGCTCGCGCAATCCCCGCACTATCCCGACCTGCGCGACATCAAGGGGCAGGAGACCGCCAAGCGCGCCGTCGAGCTTGCCGCCGCCGGCGGCCACAACCTGCTGATGATGGGCCCGCCAGGCACCGGCAAGTCGATGCTGGCATCCCGCCTGCCGGGCATTCTGCCTCCCCTGGCGCCCGAAGAGGCGTTGAGCGTGAGCATGATCGCCTCGGTCGCGGGCCTCCTCGGGAACCACGGGCTGACCCGCAGCCGGCCCTTCCGCGACCCGCACCACTCGGCCTCCATGGCGGCGATGGTGGGCGGCGGAGTCCGTGCCCGCCCCGGCGAGGTCTCGCTCGCCCATCTCGGCGTGCTCTTCCTGGACGAGCTGCCCGAGTTTCCCCGCCCCGTGCTCGACGCGCTGCGCCAGCCCATCGAGAGCGGTGCGGTCGCTGTCGCGCGCGCCAACGCCCACGTGCGCTATCCCGCGCGCTTCCAGCTCGTCGCCGCGATGAACCCCTGCCGCTGCGGCTACCTGTCGGACCCTGCGCGCGCCTGCACCCGCGCACCGCGTTGCGCGCAAGACTACCAGGTGCGCATCTCGGGCCCGCTCTACGACCGGATCGACCTCCACGTGGACGTACCGGAGCTCTCCGCCGCCGACCTCACGCTACCCCCGCCCGCCGAAGGCTCGGCCGCGGTCGCGGCGCGGGTCGCGGCCGCCCGCGCGGCCCAGCGGGCGCGCTTCCGCTCCTTGGACGCGCCGCCCGACGTCCGCACCAATGCGGAGGCTGAAGGCGAGCTACTCACCCAGATCGCTGCGCCGGATGAGGGCGGACGGGACCTGCTCGCCGAGGCGACCGACCGGCTCAGGCTCTCTGCACGCGGCCATCACCGCGTGCTCAAGGTCGCGCGCACGATTGCGGACTTGGGCGGGGCCGAGACTGTCGCGCGCCGGCACATCGCCGAAGCGCTCTCCTACCGCCGCATCGGCCCCTACGGATAACGGGCTCAGCCGGGCGGGACGGCCGGGCTGCAATCAGGCCTTGGCGATCATGCGCCCGAGGCGGCGGCCGCCGCAGAGGTGAACGTGGAAGTGCGGCACTTCCTGGCCTCCGTCGACGCCGGTGTTTGCGATGGTGCGGAAACCGTCCTTCTCGAGCCCCAGCGAGCGGGCGATCTCGCCCACCCTCTTGAAGAAGCGCCCAACCTCCTCGGCCGACGCCTTCTGCGTGAAATCGTCGAGCGAGACGTAAGCCCCCTTCGGGATCACCAGCACATGCACCGGCGCCTGCGGCGCAATGTCGCGGAAGGCGAGAACCGCGTCGTCTTCATAGACGGTGTCGTTCGGAATCTCGCCGCGCAGAATCTTGGCGAAGATGTTGTCGTCGTCGTAGCTCATCGCTTGTCCCCGGCCTTGCGTTTGCTCGCCTCGCGCGCGAGGCCCGATGTGCCGCGCCTTTTCGATAGCTCGCTGAACACGTCGGCCGGCTTGACACCTGCGGCCGACCACAGGACCAACAGGTGGAACAGCAGGTCGGCACTCTCGGAGACGAGGCCCTTCTTGTCGCCGAGGGCACCGGCGAGCGCCACCTCGACGCCCTCCTCGCCGACCTTCTTCGCGACGTGCTCCCGGCCGCGCGCGAAGGTCCGTGCGACGTAGGAGGTCTCCGGGTCGCCGCCCTTGCGCTTCTCGATGACCCCGTACAGCTCCTCGACGATGCTGCCGTCCTGCGAGCCCTTCATGCTGCCGCCCCGTCCTGCTCAGCGCGTCTGCGTATCAGAATTCGCATCCGCCGTCATGGCCGCACCGGGATGCCGGCGGCGCGCATGTGTGCCTTCGCTTCGCCGATCGAGTGCTCGCCGAAATGGAAGATGGAGGCCGCCAGCACCGCCGTCGCGTGGCCGTCGCGGATGCCCTCGACCAGCTGATCCAGCGTGCCGACGCCGCCGGAGGCGATGACCGGAATGGTGACCGCGTCCGCCACGGTCCGCGTCAGCTCGATGTCGAAGCCCACGCGCGTGCCGTCGCGGTCCATGGAGGTCAGCAGAATCTCCCCGGCCCCGGCGTCCGCCATGCGCCGGGCCCAGGCGATGGCGTCGATCCCCGTCGGCTTGCGCCCACCGTGGGTGAAGATCTCGAAGCCGCCTTCGACCCGCTTGGCGTCGATGGCGACGACGATGCACTGGGTGCCGAACTTTTCCGCCGCCTCGGCGACGAAGGCCGGGTTGTGAACGGCGGCGGTGTTGATCGAGACCTTGTCGGCGCCCGCCAGCAGCAGCGCGCGGACATCCTCGATGGCGCGCACCCCGCCGCCCACGGTGAGCGGCATGAAGCAGACTTCGGCGGTGCCGGCGACGACGTCGTAGATGGTGTCGCGCTGCTCGTGGGAGGCGGTGATATCCAGGAAGCAGAGCTCGTCGGCCCCCTGCTCGTCATAGACCCTGGCCTGCTCCACCGGGTCTCCGGCATCCACCAGGTCGACGAAGTTCACGCCCTTGACCACGCGCCCGGCGTGGACGTCGAGGCAGGGGATGACGCGCATCTTCAGCATGGCGCGGGACCGGGAGCGGCGCGTTCAGGCAGCGAGCAGCGCAAGCGCCCGGGCCGGGTCGATACGGCCGTCGTAGAGAGCCCGGCCGCAGATCACGCCGCAGACACCCTCCGCCTCGTACGGCTTGAGCGCCTCGAGGTCGGCGTGGGAGGCAACGCCGCCTGAGGCGATGACCGGTGTGTCGAGCGCCCGAGCCAGCGCTCCGGTCGACGCCGCGGCGACGCCCTCCAGCGCCCCGTCGCGCGCGATGTCGGTATGGATGATCGCGGCAGCGCCGGCGTCTTCGAAGCGCCGCGCCAGCTCCAGCGCCTCCATGTCCACCGTCTCGGCCCAGCCTTCCACCGCGACCCG
>JAPOPO010000641.1 GCA_026712885.1 Rhodospirillales bacterium
CGCGTCCAGCGCGCCGGCGAGATCGTGCATCTGGTCGCGGCCCATCTGGAGGACCTGACTCACTGGCTCGACCTGCTGACACCGGATGAGGGCACCGCGCCGCGCGGCGGCAGGCGACTCGCTGCGTCTCCCTCGCGCCACCCGCGCAACCAGCGCGTGATCCCGAACTCCCGGGATTTCCGGTGAGGGTGGGCAGAGCCAAGACGAGCGCCCTAAACATGCACTTGACACCATATGTGGTGAGAAACATAAAATGTCGATGAGTTGGAAAGTGGAGTTCCACGACGAGTTCGTGCCGGAGTTTCGAAGTCTGCACAAACGAGTACAGGACGAGGCCTACACAATAGCTAACCTGCTGGAACAATTCGGACCGCAACTCGGACGCCCTTGGGTAGACACGTTGAAGGGGTCCCGACACACGAACATGAAGGAAATGCGGTTCAGCGCAGCGGATGGGGAATGGCGCATCGCCTTCGCCTTTGACCCGAAGCGCAGAGACATGCTTCTCGTCGCCGGCGACAAGTCGGGAAGCGGCGCTAGGCGGTTCTACCGCGCGCTCATCCGTAAAGCGGACCAGCGCTTCGACCATCACCTCGCGCGCCTCGCGCAGGAAGGAGGATCGTGATGCCTGTAAGTCTGGAGACCATGATGGCGAAGCTCGACCCCGAGAGGCGGCGGCGGATCGAGGAGCGCGCGGCGGAGCTCATCGCCGAGGAAATGACCCTGCGCGAGCTGCGCAAGGCGCGGCAACTAACGCAGGCGCGCGTCGCGGCCGAGCTCGGCATCAGCCAGGACGGCGTCTCCCGGCTCGAGCAGCGCAGCGACCTTCTGCTCTCGACCTTGCGCAAGACCGTGGAGGCCATGGGGGGCAGCCTGTCGCTCATCGCGAAGTTCCCCGACCGCCCGCCCGTGGAGCTCGCGGGCATCGCTGAGAGCGACCCCCGCGACTGACGATCGGGGCGGCCAAGTGCACGAACGGGTTGAGGTCTTCGAGGGCGATATCACCACGCTCGCGGTCGATGCCATCGTCAACGCAGCCAACAACAGCCTGCTGGGCGGCGGCGGGGTCGACGGCGCCATACACCGAGGTGCCGGTCCTCGCCTGCTCGAGGAATGCCGCACGCTCGGCGGCTGCGAGACCGGGGATGCCAAGCTGACCGGCGCCTACGACCTGCCCGCCCGGTTCGTGATCCACACCGTCGGCCCCGTGTGGTATGGCGGCGGGCAGGGAGAGCCCGCGGTTCTGGCGCGCTGCTACCGCCGTTGCTACGAGATCGTGGGCGAGCAGGGGATCGCGTCGATCGCGTTCCCGGCGATCAGCACGGGCGTCTACGGCTATCCGCTCGACCAGGCGACGCGCATCGCTGTCACCGAGACCCGCAATCACCTCGAAGGCGGCAGCAAGCTTCAGAGGGTCGTGTTCGCCTGCTTTGGCGCGGAGGCCGCCAGCGTGTACCGCGCCATGATCGACGACATCTTGGCCGGCGGGTAATCGGTCGCGGCAAGCAGCGACACCCGGCAGCTGGCGAGCACCCGCGAGGCTTGCCGTCTGCGCCTCCCGATGGTTCGTTAGGACCCCCAGGACAATCACCCATTTCCGGAAGCAGAGCCCATGAACTTCGACACCGGCGACAAGGCGAAAGAGGTACGCGATCGCGTCGCGGCCTTCATGACGGCGCACGTCTACCCCAACGAGGAAGAAATGCTGGCGCAAGTCGACGACGGCGACCGCTGGCAGCCGATCCCGCTGCTCGAAGAGCTGAAGGCGAAGGCCAGGGCCGAAGGGCTGTGGAACCTGTTCCTGCCCGAGAGCGACTTGGGCGCCGGGCTCTCCAACCTCGACTACGCACCCGCCTGCGAGGAAATGGGGCGCTCCCTCTTCGCGCCCGAGGTCTTCAATTGCTCGGCGCCCGATACCGGCAACATGGAGGTGCTGGTCCGCTACGGCACCGACGCGCAGCGCAAGGAGTGGCTGGAGCCGTTGCTCGCCGGCGAGATCCGTTCTGCCTTCGCCATGACCGAGGTCGAGGTCGCCTCCTCCGACGCGACCAATATCGAGACCCGGATCGAGCGCGACGGCGACGACTACGTCATCAACGGCCGCAAGTGGTGGACCTCGGGCGCGATGGACCCCCGCTGCCGCATCCTGATCGTGATGGGCAAGACCGACCCCGATAATCCCAGCCGCCACAAGCAGCAGTCGATGATCCTCGTGCCGCGGCCCTGGCCCGGCGTCACGGTGAAGCGCATGCTGCCGGTCTTCGGCTTCGACGATGCGCCGCACGGCCACGCCGAGGTGCTGTTCGACAACGTGCGCGTGCCGGCAGCGAACATGCTGCTGGGCGAGGGGCGGGGCTTCGAGATCGCCCAGGGGCGGCTCGGGCCGGGCCGCATCCACCATTGCATGCGGCTGATCGGCGCGGCGGAGCGCGCGCTCGAACGCATGTGCCGGCGCACGCAGATGCGCGTCACCTTCGGCAGCCCGGTGGCGGATCGGACCGTGACGCAGGAGCGCATCGCCGAAGCCCGCATCATGATCGAGCAGTGCCGCCTGCTCACGCTCAAGGCCGCCTTCATGATGGACACGGTCGGCAACAAGATCGCGCGCAAGGAGATTGCGATGATCAAGGTGGCCGCGCCCAACATGGCCTGCCAGGTGATCGACTGGGCGATGCAGGCCTTCGGCGGCGCGGGCATCACGGCCGACTACGGCCTGGCCAAGGCATACGCCAACGCGCGGCTTCTGCGCCTCGCCGACGGGCCGGACGAGGTGCACCGCAACCAGATCGCCCGCCTCGAGCTCAAGCCCTACCGCAACACTGTGAGCGAGCGGGGCGCCAACGCCTTCGTGCCCCCGCTCGACGAGGAGTCGGGTCTCAGCACACGACCCCGACTCGTTGTCTAAGCAATGTGCGCGGGAGGTGCTGGTGGCGTCTCCGGCTCGCCGCCGAGCTCCCGCAGGATGGTGCTGAGCTCGTCTGCGGCGCGGGCGATCTCGTCCTCGTCGGTGCCGCGCAGGACCAGCGTCGTGCCGAAGTTGCCGTCGCGGACGAAGGGGTAGCTGCCGATCTCCAGCGTCGGGTAGCGCTCTTGCAGACCTTCTAGGCGGGCGGCCACGTCGCCCTCGCCCAGCAGCACCGCGATCTCGCGCGACTTGACCGTGCGCCCGCCCTTCAGCGTCGGTGCCACGCTCTCGAACATCGCGCGCATCACCGCCGGGATGCCGGCCAGCACATGAACATTCTCCACCCGGAAGCCCGGTGCCCGGCTCACCGGGTTCTGGATCAGCGTGGCGCCCTCGGGCGTATGGGCCATGCGCATCCGCGCCTCGTTCAGCTCGCGGCCGGTGTCGCGGTAGAAGTCCTCGAGGATGCGCTTCGCCTCCGGGTGGATCCGGTAGGGCAGGTTGAAGGCCCGGGCGACGGCCTCGCTGGTGATGTCGTCGTGGGTGGGACCGATCCCGCCGGTGGTAAAGACGTAATTGTGCGACGCCCGCAGGGTATTCACCGCGGCGATGATGGCGCCCTCTTCGTCCCGCACCATGCGGACCTCGGCGAGCTGGATGCCGAGCGCGGTCAGCTGGCGGGCGAGATAGGCGACGTTCACGTCCTTGGTCCGGCCCGAGAGGATCTCGTTACCGATGACGATGAGGGCGGCGGTGACGGCGGTATCAGACATGACGGTGAAGCTCGTTGATGCGCGTGAACGGATGCAACGTGGCGCAGAGCATAGAGGGGCGCGCACGGCGCGGCCACCGCACGATGGTCCGATGGGATGCTACCGCGCCCCTTGAGTCGGCGGCGGCGTGCGGCTTATGAGACGGGATGCGCTTCCCCCATTCTCTCCGCCGGGCGACACTGCTCAAGCGCTACAAGCGCTTCCTGAGCGATCACCGTTTGGACGACGGCAGCACCGTCACCGCTCATGTCGCCAATCCCGGTGCGATGACGGGGCTCATCGGCGAAGGGCTGGAAACCTGGCTCTCACCCGCCGCAAACCCGAAGCGCAAGCTCCGCTACAGCTGGGAGATGGTGCGGGCCGATGCCGGGCTGGTGGGCGTCAACACGGGCTGGCCCAACCGGCTTGCCGAGGAGGCGATCACTGGCGGTGCGATCCCGGCCCTTGCCGGCTACGAGACCGTTCGCCGCGAGGTCGCCTACGGCGCGGGCTCGCGCGTGGACTTGCTGCTGGAAGGGCCGGACCGTCCGCCCTGCTACGTCGAGGTCAAGAACGTCCACCTGAAGCGTGGCCCGGCCGCCGAGTTCCCGGACAGCGTGACCGCGCGCGGCACGAAGCATCTGCGCGAGCTGGCGGCGGTGGCCGAGAGCGGCGCCCGCGCCGTCATGCTCTATATCGTCCAGCGCGAGGACTGCGACCGCTTCACGCTCGCCGCCGACATCGACCCGGCCTACGCCATGGCCTTCGCCGACGCGCGGGCGCGTGGGGTGGAGGCCCTCGCCTGCGCCTGCCGGCTGAGCACGGAGGGCATCGCCGTCGACCAGCCGCTCCCCATCGAAATTCCTGCTTAGCCCCCACGTCTATTGAACGTCCGGCGATACCGACTAGATTGTGGCCGGCGGGTGCGCCCTCCGCGGGCCGCGCACGTCGCCTGAATTGAGTGAGCGAGGTCATCCGTGTCCACGGCCGGCGGTGCGCAAGTGATCGAGCGCAGCATCAAGACTCACGGCGCGGAAGAGTTCGCAGCGATGCGCAAGGCCGGACGCCTCGCGGCTGAGGTGCTGGATGCGCTGACGCCGATGGTCGAGCCCGGCGTCACCACCGACGCCCTCGATCAGTTCTGCCACGACTACATCATCGCCCACGGCGCAGTGCCGGCGCCGCTCGGCTACCGCGGGTACCCAAAGTCCATCTGCACCTCGGTCAATCACGTCGTCTGCCACGGCATCCCCGGCGACAAGCGGCTGCAGAAGGGCGACATGCTCAATATCGACGTGACCGTCATCCTCGACGGCTGGCACGGGGACACGAGCCGCATGTTCTACGTCGGCCGGCCGAGCGTGAAGGCGCGCCGGTTGATCGACATCACCTACGAGGCGACGATGCGCGGCATCGCGGCGGTGCAGCCCGGCGCCCGGCTCGGCGATATCGGCCACGCAATCCAGAGCTATGCCGAGGGCGAGCGCTGCTCCGTGGTGCGCGATTTCTGCGGCCACGGCATCGGGCGAATCTTTCACGATGCGCCGAACGTGCTGCACTACGGCGAGCCCGGCACCGGCCCCCAGCTCAGGCCCGGCATGTTCTTCACCATCGAGCCGATGATCAATCTCGGCGGCTGGCAGGTGAAGCTGCTCAAGGACGGCTGGACCGCGGTGACCAAGGACCGCTCGCTCTCCGCCCAGTTCGAGCACACGGTTGGCGTCACCGAGGACGGTCACGAAATCTTCACGCTCTCCCCCCTTGGGCTCACCAAGCCGCCCTACAATAGTTGAGGTCGCCGCTGCCGTGGCGGACAAGCCCCATTTTCACGGCCATCGCGAGCGATTGCGCAAGCGCTTCGACGAGGCGGGCGCGGACGCTTTGCCCGACTACGAGCTGCTTGAGCTGCTGCTCTGCCAAGCGCTGCCCCGGCGCGACGTCAAGCCCCTCGCCAAGCGGCTGATCGAGCGCTTCGGCACCGTCGGTGCCGTGCTCGGCGCCGAGAAGGGGGCGTTGAAGGAGGTGGCGGGCGTCGGCGACGGGGTGGTCCACACGCTCAAGCTGGTCGAGGCGCTCGGCGTGCGCACGCTGCGCGAAGCGGTGATCGGCCGGCCGGTCATCGGCACCTGGCAGGCGGTGCTGGACTACTGCACCGCGCGCCTCGGCCACAACAAGACCGAGCACTTCCGCGTGCTCTTCCTCGACAACCACAACGCGCTGATCGCGGACGAGGAGCAGCAGCAGGGCACGGTCGACCACGTGGTGCTCTATCCGCGCGAGGTCATCAAGCGGGCGCTGGAGCACGGCGCGAGCGCCGTCGTGCTGGTGCACAACCACCCCTCGGGCAACCCCAGCCCGTCCCGCGCCGACATCGAGCTCACGAAGGAGGTCGCGAAGGCCGGCGCCACGCTCGGCGTCACCGTCCACGATCACCTGGTGATCGGCCGCTCCCGTCACGTCTCATTCAGGGAGGCGGGACTGCTGCAAGACTGAGACGGAGTCAGGAAACCGGCAGCGAATTTGCCCCGGGTGAAGGCGCGTCGCTTGCCAGATTCAGTCGCTTGCCGTCGCCATGGGCCTGGCGGTACCGCAGTTCGGCGTACTCGCCATACGTGATCGCCGGATACTTCGGCGGCGTGCCGGCCTCGCGAAACGGCGGCAGACACTCGATCACCGTGTCGTGCGGCAAGTTGTGAAAGTAGGCGATCGACTGGCGTCGTGTCGGCTGGCCCGGATCGGTCGGGGGGTTCACCACGCGGTGCGGCGTCGAGACCCAGCGGTCGTTGGTCCAGCGCATCATCGCGTCGCCGATATTGACGACGAACGAGCCGGCGATGTGTGGAACGTCGGTCCAGCAGCCAGCGCGCGTGCACACCTGCAGCCCACCGGGCGCATCCTCTGTGCGCAGGATCGTGAGGACGCCGTAGTCCGAATGTGCACCGGCCCGGAGCTGACCCGGCGCGGGCGGCACCGGCTGCTCCGGGTAGTCGACGACCCGCAGCGACGAAAGGTGGCCCTGAAACTTGTCCTCGAAGTAATCCGCCTCGAGTCCGATGGCAGCGGCGAAGATGCGCCTCAACGTCGCCGCGAGTTCCGACATCGACCTGTAGTATTCCCGCCAGGCGGGCTCCAGATCAGGCGGGTTCGCGGGCCATCCATCGCCCCAGAATCCGGGTCCGAAGTCCAGGGTCTCCTTCAGATCGCCGATGGTCCTATTGCCGAGCGTTGCAGCCAGCGCCTCCTTGCCGAGCGCGAAGTGCATCAGCCCGCCCATGACCGGGCCGGTCTCGCCGATGGCGTTCTTCTCCTCGGCCGGCAGGTCGAAGAAGGTCCGCGAGGCATCGTAGATGCGCGCGACCAGGGCCTCGGGGATGCCGTGACCGGTTGTCACGAAGAAGCCGATGTCCTCGCAGGCGGCGCGGACATCGTCCACGACGCCAATCTGTCCGGCAGCCTGCCCGGTCGTAAACGGGGTGATATCGATGGTCGGGACGGGGCTCCGCCTGTCCCGGCCGAGAGGCATCCGGACTAGGACGCCGTCCCGAAGGCCTCGCGCAGCGCGGCGCAGGCGTGCTCGTGCGCCTCGGCGGTCACGTCGAAGCGCCCGGTCGCGGTCCAGAAGCCGTGGATGTGGCCCTCGTAGTTGCGGTAGTCGGTGGGCACGCCCGCAGCCTTGAGCCTCTGGGCGTATTCGCGGCCATCGTCGAAGAGCGGATCGTGGCTCGCGGTCATCACCATCGCCGGCGGCAGGCCGCTGAGGTCGTCGGCGCGGATCGGCGCAGCCCGCACGTCCGAGCGTTCGGAGGCGTCGTTGAAGTAGCAGTCGAAGAACCAGGTCATGGCCTCGGCGGTCAGCACGTAGCCATCGGCGAAGGTCTTGTACGACGGGCGGCTCTCGTCAGTGTCGGTGACGGGATAGACCATGAGTTGGAAGACCAGCGATGGTCCGCCCTCGGCCTTGGCCCGCTGCGCGGTCACGGCAGTGATGCAGCCGCCTGCGGAATCGCCGCCGATGGCGATGCGCGCCGGGTCGCCACCGATCTCCGCGCAATTCTCCGCAACCCAGCAGAGCGATGCCCAGGCGTCGTCCGTGGGCTTCGGGAACTTGTTCTCCGGCGCCTTGCAGTAGTTGACGCCGACGACGATGCAGCCGGCGCCCTCGCAAAGCGCGCGGCAGACGCCATCGTGGGTGTCGATGCTGAGCACCACGTAGCCGCTGCCATGGTAGTTGACGTAGACCGGCAGCGGTGTGGCGGGGTCCGCCCCTTCGGGCCAGTAGAGGCGGATGCGGATCGGCCCGTGCGGACCCGGAATGTCGCGGTCCTCGACCCGGCCGACGTCGATCCCCGGCGCCTGCAGGCCCATGACCAGATCGTGGAAGGCCTCCCGCACCTCTTCGATCGGCCGTTCCGCGAGCGGCGGCACCTCGATCGCGTTGATTTCGTCGCAGAACTCTTGAACCTGCGGATGCAGAGCCATGATCCCTCCTCGCGCGCCGCGCTCTCTTCCTGGCGCATCTTAGCGGCGTCCGGCGATCTTGGGCTAGCGCGCCGAAGCGCACTCGTGAACAATGCGCCGGGGCAAGAGCCGCATGCCAGGGAGGCCAACGGCGATGAACGAGAGCGCGACCAGCAATATCACCGTCGGCGCGGAGACGCTCCGCGACCTCTACGTCACCATGCGCCGCATCCGCGCCTTCGAGGACAAGACCGCCGATCTCTTTCAGGAAGGCGTCGTCAAGGGCACGGCCCACAGCTACAAGGGCGAGGAGGCGACCGCCGCCGGCGCCGGCGCGACACTGCGCGACGACGACATCATCGCCTCCTACCACCGCGGCCACGGCCATTGCATCGCCAAGGGTGCCCGCATCGACCGCATGATGGCGGAGCTGATGGGGCGCCAGACCGGCTACTGCCAGGGCCTC
>JAPOPO010000622.1 GCA_026712885.1 Rhodospirillales bacterium
AGGCCCTGGCGGTCCTTCGCGGCGTGATACTCGGCGTTCTCCGACAGATCGCCGTGCTCGCGGGCGGCTGCGATCTCGCGCACGATGCGGGGCCGCTCCGCCTTGAGCCGGCTGAGCTCCTGCTTGAGGCGCTTGTGCCCCTCGGGCGTCATCAAGTGTCTGTCCATCGCTGGACCGCCGCGCGCCCGCATCCGGGGCGCGTCCCCTCCCGAGCCTGTCGATGATCTCCCGCTGCCGGCGTTAGGCGCCGACGTTCTGCTTGGCTTGAGAATAGGACTGGAGTGGAGCCACATCAAGGCTGCCGCCCTTCAACGCCTCGACGCCCCGGATCATCGCGCGGCTGCCGGAAAGCGTCGTGAAATAGGGCACCTGATGCTCCAGCGCCGCGCGGCGGAGCAGATAGCTCGCCAGCCGCTCCTGTGCGCCCTCCGTCGTGTTGACCACGAGCTGGATGGTGCCGTCCTTGATGGCGTCCACGACATGCGGGCGGCCCTGCTGGACCCGGTTGATGTGCGCAGCGGCGATCCCTGCCCGCGCCAGGGCTGCGCGGGTGCCGCTGGTGGCAACGAGGTCGAAGCCGAGGTCCGCCAGGCTGCGGGCGATCGCCACGGCGGCGGGCTTGTCGTCGTCGCGCACCGAGACGAAGGCGCGGCCGGCGACCGGCAGGTGCATGCCGGCGCCAATCTGCGCCTTGGCAAAGGCGCTGCCGAAGTCGCGGTCGATGCCCATGACCTCGCCGGTCGATTTCATCTCCGGTCCCAGCACCGTGTCCACGCCGGGGAAGCGCGCAAAGGGGAACACCGCCTCCTTCACCGCGACATGCTCCGGGGCCGCGCCGCCGTTCAGGATCGCCTCCGGCAGCTTCGCGCCAGTCATCGCGAGCGCCGCGAGCTTCGCGATCGGAGTGCCGATGCTCTTGGCGACGAAGGGCACGGTGCGGCTCGCCCGCGGGTTGACCTCCAGTACGTAGACGGTGCCGGCCTGCACGGCGTACTGCACGTTCATCAGGCCGCGCACGTCGAGCGCGCGGGCGAGCGCGATGGTCTGGCGGCGCAGCTCGTCGACCGTCTCCTCGCTCAGCGAGTGTGGTGGCAGCGAGCAGGCCGAATCGCCGGAGTGGATGCCTGCTTCCTCGATATGCTCCATGATTCCGGCAACGGCCACGTTCTCGCCGTCCGCCAGCGCATCGACGTCGACCTCAACCGCGTCCTTGAGGTAGCGGTCGAGCAGGATCGGGCCGTCGCCGAAGGCCTCCACGGCGTCCCGCATGTAGCGGTTGAGGCCGTCACTGTCGTTGACGATCTCCATGGCGCGCCCGCCCAGCACGTAGGAGGGGCGGACGACGACGGGATAGCCGATGCGCTCGGCTATGGCCCGCGCCTCGTCGCTCGACGTGCAGGTCTCGTTCGCTGGTTGTCTGAGCCCGAGTTCCTCAAGCAGCGTGCGAAAGCGCTCGCGGTCCTCGGCCAGGTCGATGGCATCGGGCGCCGTGCCCAGGATCGGCACGCCCGCCGCTTCCAGCGCCTTCGCAAGCTTGAGCGGCGTCTGCCCGCCGAACTGAATGTTGAGGCCCACCAGGTCGCCCGCGGTCTGCTCGACGCGCACGATGTCGAGCACGGTCTCGGTCGTCAGCGGCTCGAAATAGAGCCGGTCGGATGTATCGTAATCAGTGGAGACGGTCTCCGGATTGCAGTTGACCATGATGGTCTCGAACCCGGCTTCCTTGAGCGCGTAGGCCGCGTGGACACAGCAGTAGTCGAACTCGATGCCCTGACCGATCCGGTTGGGCCCGCCACCGAGGATAACGACCTTGCGGCGCGCGCTCGGGTCCGCCTCGCACTCAGGCAGCGCGCCGTGGCTCGCGGTCTCGTAGCAGGAGTACATGTAGGGCGTGCGCGATTCGAACTCGGCGGCGCAG
>JAPOPO010000623.1 GCA_026712885.1 Rhodospirillales bacterium
GCACGCAAGGCGGAGCGTGTCCACGCGCTCAGCCTTCCCGATCAGCGCAAGAACCCGCCCGAGATCCGCGCTATCTTTGAGCGCTGCCTGGAGAAGATCGGCTTCGTGCCCAACGTGCTCCGCTCCTACACGCTCAGGCCGCGCAAGTTCGAGCTCTTCCGCCGCTACAACAACGAGCTGATGCTGGGCGAGTCCGGCCTCTCCGCCCTGGAGCGGGAGATGATCGCGGTCGTCGTCTCCTGCGTGAACCATTGCCACTACTGCCTGGTGGCGCACGGTGCGCAGGTCCGCCTGCTTTCGGGCGACCCGGTCCTGGGCGACCAGCTCGTCGCCAACTACCGCGCAGCGCCGCTCTCCCGCCGCCAGCGCGCCATGCTGGACTTCACCTGGAAGCTCAGCGAGAGCCCGGATTCCGTGGGCGCCGCCGACCGCGCGACGCTCAGGAAGGCCGGATTCAGCGACGAGGACATCTTCGACATCGCCGAGGTCGCGGGCTTCTACAACATGACCAACCGGCTCGCCGCCGCCATCGATATGCGCCCCAACCGCGAGTACTACGACATGGGGCGCTGAAGACGCGGAAAGGGCCTGCCCCGATACGAGGCAGGCCCTTTCGCGTGTCGATATGTTTCGGCGCTAGGCGTGGGCCGCTTCGGCGGCCTCGTCCCGCTGCTTGCGGTGCGCGGCGCGCATGGCCTTCTGCAGCTTCTTGAAGGCCCGCTCCTCGATCTGGCGGATGCGCTCGCGGGAGACGCCGTATTCCCGGCTCAGCTCCTCAAGGGTCAGGGGCTCTTCCCTCAGGCGCCGCTCGGCCAGAATGTGCTGCTCGCGGTCGGTGAGCACGTCCAGTGAGTCGCGGAAGAGCTGCCTGCGATGGTCGAGCTCGTTGGCTTCGAGAACGGTGCTCTCCTGGCTCTCGGTGGAGTCTTCGAGCCAGTCCTGCCACTCGCCGCCGCCTTCTTCGCGGACCGGCGCGTTGAGCGACTGATCGGGGCCGATCATCCGCCGGTTCATGGAGATCACGTCGTTCTCCGAGACATTGAGCGCGGTGGCGATATGTTCGACCTGCTCGGGCGTCAGGTCGCCGTCGTCGATCGCCTCGATCTCGCCTTTCAGCTTGCGCAGGTTGAAGAACAGCTTCTTCTGTGCGGCCGTGGTGCCCATCTTCACCAGTGACCAGGAGTGCAGGACGTATTCCTGCATCGAGGCGCGAATCCACCACATGGCGTAGGTCGCGAGGCGGAAGCCGCGATCCGGATCGAAGCGCTTGACCGCCTGCATGAGTCCAATGTTGCCCTCGGAAATCAGCTCGCCCACCGGGAGCCCATAGCCGCGATAGCCCATCGCGATCTTGGCCACCAGGCGCAGGTGGCTGGTCACGAGCCGGTGCGCCGCCTCGGCGTCGTCGTGCTCGCGCCAGCGCTTGGCCAGCATGAACTCCTCCTCGGGCGTGAGGAGCGGAAATTGGCGGATCTCGCGGAGATAGCGGGAGACTCCGCTTCCATCCATTGTCGCCGGTATCGGAACGGCGCGCGCTGCCATCGTTCCATCCCTCCTCTAGAGCAAGACGCCCCTGCGTCTCGCCGGCTCCACGCGGCACTATGCTGCGTCTGCGAAGCCGTATATGGAATTTGCGCTCAAATAGGGCGTTTTCAAGGCAATTCGTCTTATATCAAGGCTTTGTGATGCTTATGTCATCGTCCGCACTTGCTGCCGTGATCAAGGCGTGGAAGTCGGCGGGCAGCGGGCTTTCGAAGGCAAGCGCCGCGCCACTCACGGGGTGGACGAAGCTCAAAGCGGTCGCATGTAGCGCCTGGCGGGGGCAAAGCGCAAGCGTTTTGTGCCCACGCTCGTCGATGCCCCGCCGCCTTGCGCCACCATAGAGCGCATCGCCCACCAGCGGATGGCCCCGATGGGCCATGTGGACCCTGATCTGGTGGGTGCGCCCGGTCTCCAGCCGGCACTCGACGAGGCTCCAGAGCGGGTCGAGCGGCTTCAACACACGATAGTGCGTGACCGCAGCCTTGCCGCCGCTCTCGCGCACCGCCATCCGCTTGCGGTTGCGCGGGTCGCGGCCGATGGCGCCCTCGATCCGCCCTTGCGCCGGCCGCGGCACCCCCCAAACCACCGCCTGGTAGGTCCGGCTCAGCCGCCGCGTCGCGAACTGCTCAGACAGCCCCCGGTGGGCGGTGTCGTGCTTGGCGGCCACCATGAGGCCGCTGGTGTCCTTGTCGAGCCGGTGGACGATGCCGGGCCGCCGCACGCCGCCGACGCCCGAGAAGCTCCACCGCGCCA
>JAPOPO010000625.1 GCA_026712885.1 Rhodospirillales bacterium
GAGCCGGATGCGCAAGCTGCAGCCGGAGATGATCCGCCTGCGCGAGCGCTTCAAGGACGACAAGCAGCGGATGAACAGCGAGCTGATGAAGCTCTACCGCGAGCAGAAGGCCAACCCGGTGGCCGGCTGCCTGCCGCTGCTGGCTCAAATTCCGGTGTTCTTCGCCCTCTACTACATGCTGTTCGTCACCATCGAGATGCGGCACGCGCCCTTCTTCGGCTGGATCCACGACCTCTCCGCGCCGGACCCGATGACCTTCATCACCGGTTTCGGCCTCCTCGAATGGCCGGTGCCCGAGTTCCTGCTGGTCGGCATCTGGCCGATCATCTTCGGGGTGACCATGTGGCTGCAGATGAAGCTCAACCCGCAGCCGATGGAGCCGATTCAGCAGAAGATCTTGATGGCGCTGCCCATCATCTTCCTTTTCCTGTTCGCGCGCTTCCCGGCCGGGCTGGTGGTCTACTGGACTTGGAACAACGTGCTCTCCATCGCCCAGCAATGGCTGATCATGCGGCGCATGGGTATCACCCGCCAGAGCCTCGCCGAGGACGCGGAGAAGATCAAAAAGATCAAGGAAGCGGCAGAGAAGGGCACGCTTTTGAAGCCCAGCCGGTCGTCCCGCAAGAAGACCAAACGCGCCGATCCGGCCAAGGAAGGCGCGCGCGCCAGCGCCGAAGGGACGGCGCGACGCGAGGGTGGGACACAGCGGGACAGCGCGGCACGTGCCCGCAAGGCCCAGCCCCGGACAAGCAAAGCGCGGCGCGACGATGCACCGCGCCGGGATAGCGAAACGCGGAGCACCGGCACCGCAAGCCGCGACGAGACGCCCCGCCGCAAATCAGGTGCGGCGCCGTCGTCGGGTGCTGGCGCTCGGACGGAGGGCTCGACACGGACCCGCCGCAAAGAGACGACCGGCGGTCAAGAGTCTCGCGCCAAGAAGGCCACCCGCTCACGCACCGAGCGTAAGGGCGAGACGAAGAACGAGGCGAAGGGCGAGAGCCGGAGCACCATGTCACCGGCCAAGCGCGCTGCCACCGAGCGGGCACGCATCGCGCGGAAGAAGGCCCTGGCCCGCAAGCAGAGGCAGAAGACCGCGCGCCAGCGCAAGTCGGCGCCCTTAGCCGACCAGCCCACGGGCCTGATGGATCGTCTGAAAGCGGGTCTCGGGATTCCCCCGGCCGAGGGTGCGCCCCGGCCGACAGCCGCGCCCGCGGCCAAGGAGCCGCCCAGGAAATCGCGCAAGCAGCGCAGGGCGGAGCGCGCCGCCGCCCGCGCCACCGAGGAGAGCGGCTCTCCCACCGACGCAAACGGTGATGCAGCGCCTGCGGACACGGCCCCTGTCGATGAGGCCCCAGCCGAGGCAACGAGCGGGGATGCGGCCGAGGACGGCGGCGCGCCTGCGCCCGAGACCTCCTCCGGCACACCAGCCGACGGCGGCGAATGGACCAGCCAGGACCGGCCGAGGCCCCGGCGGCAGAGAACGCGGAAGCGCGCGCGGCGGCGCTAGAGACAGGGCGCCGGTTGTTCGCGCGGCCCTGCCGCTTCGTCGCTGGCGTCGCCGGTCTCGACGGCATGCCCGCCCCCGCGCTCCCCGAAATCGCCTTCGCCGGCCGCTCTAACGTCGGCAAGTCGAGCCTCGTCAACGCGTTGACCGGCCGCCGGGCGCTCGCGCGCACCTCCAACACGCCGGGGCGCACGCGGGAACTTAACTTCTTTGATCTCGACAGCCGGCTCGTGCTCGTCGACCTGCCGGGCTACGGCTACGCCGCCGCTTCCAAGACCAAGATCAAGGCCTGGACCCGTCTCGCGGAGGCTTACCTGCGAGGGCGGCCTACGCTTCAGCGTGTCTGCCTGCTGCTTGATGCCAGGCGCGGCATCACCGCAGCCGATGAGCCCGTCATGGCCGCTTTTGATCAGAGCGCGGTGTCCTTCCTCGCGGTCCTGACCAAGTGCGACAAGCTCGCGCCCGAGACCCTGACCGTGCAGACCACCGCCATCGAGGCGGCACTTGCCGCCCACGTCGCCGCCTATCCCTCGCTGATCGCCACCAGCGCGCGCACCGGGGACGGCATCGCGGCGCTCAGGGGCCACCTCGCGGCGCTGGCCACAGCAGAGAGAATAGGCTAGTGATCCGCGGCCGCCGGCGCCGCAGAGCGCGCCGGGGCCTGCGACCGACCGGGCTCCCCATGCAGCGCATCAGCGACACCAAGCACTGGCTGCGCACTGCGGCCACGATCTCCGAAGCGCTGCCCTACATGCGCCGCTTCGCGGGCCGCAGCGTGGTGATCAAGTATGGCGGCCACGCCATGGGCGACGCTGCGCTTGCCCAAAACTTCGCGCGCGACGTCGTGCTGCTGAAGCAGGTGGGCATCAACCCGGTGGTTGTGCACGGCGGCGGACCGCAGATCGCCAGGATGCTCGCCCGCCTTGGGATCGAGAGCGACTTCGTCGACGGGCTTCGCGTCACCGATGCGGCGGCGATCGAAGTCGTCGAGATGGTGCTCTCCGGCACCATCAACAAGCAGATCGTCAGCACGATCAGCGCAGAGGGCGGCACGGCGGTGGGCCTCAGCGGCAAGGACGGCCGACTGATCGAGGCGACACCGCTCAAGCGGCGTGTGCGCGATGCCGAGACGGGCGCCGAGCGCGTCGCCGACCTCGGCTTCGTGGGCGAGCCGGGGCGCATCAACGTCGAGCTGCTCGACCACCTGGGCGAGTCCGACATCATCCCGGTCATCGCGCCGGTCGGCGTGGGTGCCGGCGGCGAGACCTACAACATCAATGCCGACACCGCAGCCGGCTCCATTGCGTCCGCCCTTTCCGCCATCAAGCTGCTGTTGCTGACCGATGTCCCCGGCGTGCTCGACGAGGCGGGCGCGCTCATCAGCGAGATGACCACTGGCGATGCTCGGCAAATGCTCGCGGGCGGCGCCATCAGCGGCGGTATGATCCCGAAGCTCGAGACCTGCCTCGCGGCGATGGAGCGCTCGACCGGGGCCGCCCACATCCTGGACGGCCGTGTGCCCCACGTGATCCTGCTGGAGCTCTTCACCGAGCACGGCACCGGCACCATGATCGTGCCGGATTAGGGGTACAACCCCGCCTTGACGCGGCCGGAGCGCTTGGCTATTCAGCGCTGCAGGATCGTTGATCGAGGGCTTCGCAACCCATGCCTTGGGACCTTGGACTGCCACTGCTGGTCGCGCTCGCCACCCTCATCCTGTCAATCGGGATCTTCTGGTCGGCGAAGACGCTGCTCTTCGATGCGCGTCGGCGCGAGGGCACGGATGATGGCCCGGGCGAGATCGACGGAGGAGCGAGAGACTCTCACTGAGTTCCCGAGCCTACCGTCTGCTCGGCGACGGGCCGGGGTTCGTCGCCTTCCGTAATTTCCCCTGATGTCGGCCGTCAGCCGACAGGGATTACCGGCACGTTGTCGATCAGGCGCGTCTCGCCGAGCCACACGGCGGCGAGCACCCGCGCCGGCGCCGTGACCCGCTCCACCGGCGCGAGCGTCTCGGCATTGCAGACCGCGAGATAGTCGATGCGGGCGAAGCCCGCGCCCTCGAGCGCAGCCGTGCCGTTGGCAACGGCTTCTGCCGACGTTCCGCCCTCGCTCAGCGCTGCCGCCATCCAACTCAACACCTCGTAGAGCCTGGGCGCGGCCCGGCGCTCCTCCGCCGAGAGATAGGCGTTGCGTGAGGAAAGCGCGAGGCCGTCGTCATCGCGCACGGTGGGCGCCGCCTCGATCCGGCAGGGGATGTCGAGGTCGGCGACCAGGCGGCGCACCGCGACGAGTTGCTGATAGTCCTTCTCGCCGAAGAGCGCGACATCGGGCAGGCACTGAAGCAGGAGCTTGGTGACGACCGTGGCGACACCGTCGAAGAAGTGCGGCCGAGAGGCGCCTTCCAGCCCGTCAGTGACGCCCTCCACCCGCACCGTGGTCGCGAAGCCCGGCGGATAGATCGCATTCGTAGGCGGCATGAACGCGGCCTCGACCCCGGCCTCGGCCAGCTTCGCGAGGTCATCGGCCGGATTGCGCGGATAGAGGCCAAAGTCCTCGTCAGGCGCGAATTGTGACGGGTTGACGAAGAGGCTGACCACTGTGCGCCCGCCGTGCGCGCGCGCGGCCCGCACCAGCGCCATGTGGCCCTCGTGCAGCGCCCCCATGGTGGGGACGAGGGCGACCGTCAGACCGTCTTTGCGCCACGCGCCGACGGCCTCGCGCAGGTCGGCAATGCTGTCGAAGACCGAAGGTGCCATCATCCGCCCGCGCCCCGGGCCGGCGCTTCCCGAGATGCGTTGCCTGGGGCTAGATGATCTGCCAGCTGCCGTCGGGTTGTCGGCAGGCGGTGCCGTAGGCTTCCTCTGTGCGGTTGCCGATCGTCACGGTCTGGGTGAACTCGCGGCAATAGGTTCCATCGTTCAGCTGGTACGTCTGGTTCGGCGTGACCGTGCCCATGTTGCCGCTGTCCGGATTGTGCCACGTGCTCGTCGCGCCCGAGGGCGCGGTCTCCAGCGTCTCCTGCGTCGTGTGCTGCAACGCCAGTTGATCGGCGCGGTCGAGCGACTCGCCAATCTCGCTGCCGATCAAGGCGCCGAGAACGGCGCCGACGCCGGTAGCGACCAGTTTGCCGCGGCCATCACCCACCTGCGCGCCGGCGACCCCGCCGGCCACGGCGCCGAGCAGCGCTCCGAGGCTCTGCTTCTGGCCGGTGGTTTCGCTGCAGGCGGCAAGCGCCAGCGCTGCCAACCCGAGCGCCGCGAATTTGAACCTGTGCATGGATCGTCTCCTCACGTCCCTATCGCCGAAGCTGGGTGCTCAACAGCCGGAGCGCCGACTCCAGCCGAACGCTCGAACCTATGCAGCATGATCTGTGCATGAGGGCCGATCTTGTCAAATCTTTGTGTTCGCAATGTGGCGCAACCGGCCTGCGAATCGAGCCTCTCGCCAGCGCGCGGCCCTCAGGCTTTGGATCTCGCTTTCGGCACCGCTAGGTTCACCGTGTGCTCAGGACCGGGGAAGCGCCGGGCGCGGACGTCGGCGGCATAGTCTCGCACGGCACCGGCGAGCCCGTCCCCGAGTTCCGCATAGCGCTTGACGAAGCGAGGCGTGAAGGCGCCGGCGAGGCCCACGATGTCTTCGGTGACCAGAATTTGACCGTCGCAGGCCGGCGAGGCGCCGATTCCGATGGTGGGCACGGCGAGCTCCTGCGTCAGCGTGCGCGAGAGCAGCTCGACCGTGTTCTCGATCACGATGCCGAAGGCGCCTGCGGCCTCGACTGCCCGCGCATCGGCGAGAATGCGCCGCGCGCTCTCCTCGGTCTTGCCCTGAACCTGGAATCCGGCCGCGTTGACCGATTGCGGCATCAGTCCGATATGGCCGAGCACCGGCACGCCACGCGCCGTGAGAAAATCGATCGTCTCCGCCATCTCCTTCCCGCCTTCGAGCTTGACCGCCGCGCAGCCGGTCTCGGCCATGATGCGCGCGGCCGTGCCGAATGCCTGAGCGGGCGATTGCTCGTAGGAGCCGAAGGGCAGGTCCACGACGATGCAGGCCCGGCGGGTGGCGCGCACCACCGCGCGGCCGTGGGCGATCATCATCTCGACCGAGACGCCGACCGTCGAATCCAACCCGTAGAGCACCATGCCGAGCGAATCGCCCACCAGGATGAAGTCGCAGGCTTCGTCGACAATGCGGGCGACGGGTGCCGTGTAAGCGGTGAGGCTCACGATCGGCTCGCCCCCCTTGGCGCGGGCGATATCGCGGACGGTGAGCCGTCGGACTGGACTTTGGTTGGCCATGTCGCTGCCTCCTTGGCGAGGCCCTGCGGGCGGCGTACGGCCGCCCCGGCGCGCTATGCTGCGCCGCAACAACAACTCATTGTAACAAACTCAACGCTAAAGTGAACATCTTGCTGCAGTGCAGCATCACCCTGCCTGGGTCTCAATTGATGGTGCGAACGGCGCGGTAGCGGCCGTTTTCGAAACCGCCGAAGAGTTGAGCCAGCAGCCGGTGCTGGATGGGGCCGCCCTCCGGGTCTGGCTCCAGATGGCGCTCGGCGACATAAGTGGTGTGTGCCGCATCGTGAACCAGCACGTGATACCACGGCTTTTCCTTCGGCGGGCGCGAGCGCGCGACCTGCTCGTACCATTCGTCGGTACCCCGGAAGCACGGATCGACGTCGAACACCACGCCGCGATAGCCGAACTTCAAGTGGTGGATGACCTGGCCGACCTCGAACTTCGCGGCACTGACCATCATGATTGGTCTCCTCCGCCTCCGGCGCTCGCCCGCAGGGCCACGCCGGGCGCTGCCGGGGCGCCACTATAGTGCGCACCACCCGCTGCGGACAATCGACCTTGCGCCGCGCGGCTAGTGGCTGGTCGCGCGTCCCGTCGAGCCGGGGAGGCGGTCTCGATCATGCGGGCGCGTGTAGTCGAGCACCGGCCCCTTGGGCACGATGCGGGTGGGATTGACGCTCGCGTGGCTCCCGTAATAGTGGCCTTTGATGTGCGCCATGTTCACCGTGTCCGCGATCCCCGGGTGCTGGTAAAGCTCCCGCAGGTAGTTGCTCAGGTTGGGATAGTCCTCGATCCGGCGCTTGTTGCACTTGAAGTGCCCGACGTAGACGGCATCGAAGCGCACCAGGGTGGGGAAGAGCCGCCAGTCGGCCTCGGTGATACACGCGCCCGCCACGTAGCGCTGCGTGTCCAGTCTCGCCTCCAGCTCGTCCAGAGTTGCGAACAACGCATCGAAGGCGTCCTCGTAGGCCGCTTGCGACCGGGAGAAGCCAGTCTTGTAGACGCCATTGTTGACGCGCTCGTAGATCGGCTCGTTGATCGAGTCGATCTCCTCCCTCAGCGCCGCCGGGTAGAAATCCGGCTCGCCGTCGCCCCACGCGTTGAAGGCGGTATTCAGCATGCGGATGATCTCTGCGGACTCGTTGTTGACGATCGTCCCTTCCCGCTTGTCCCAGAGCACGGGCACCGAGACCCGACCGGTGTAGTCGTCCTGCGCCAGCTTGTAGACCTCGCGCAGGAAGCTGGTGCCGTTGACCGTATCGGGGATGCAGCCCGGGCCGTCGCTGAAGTGCCAGCCCTCGTCCCCCGTGAAGGGGTCCACCACGGAGACCGAAATCACGTCCTCCAGCCCGCGCAGCGCGCGGAGGATCATCGTGCGGTGCGCCCAGGGGCAGGCGTGCGAGACATAGAGATGGTAGCGGCCCGGCTCGGCCTTGAAGCCGGAGGAGCCATCGGCGGTAACGGCGTTGCGGAAGGAGGTCGTGGTCCGCACGAAGCGCCCGTCGCTCTCGGTCCTGTTGTCCTCCTTGTGCCACTCGCCGTCGATCATCGTGCCCATGGTTCGGTCTCCGATTACACGTCATTGCTCTTGATGGTGGGGTGGATCGTATTCAGCCGGCGCGGTCCCGGAACGCTCAGAGTGCCTCCCGCGAGCCACCGGCGGAAGAGGCGACGGGTGGGGGCGGCTCCGGCGCGCACGCCGACGCCGCGCGCCGCGCGCCGCGGCTGAGCAGGTTCTTGCCCTCGGCGATTTGCCAGGCGAGGAGGCCAGGGACGCCGATCACCAACTCGCGGACCCGCTTGACCAGCGAGAGTGCGAGCGCCACCTCGGGCCCGAGGCCAATCATCCCGCCGAGCAATACCAGCACGCCTTCCTGCACGCCGAGCGC
This sequence comes from Rhodospirillales bacterium, assembly GCA_026712885.1. Classification (GTDB taxonomy): domain Bacteria; phylum Pseudomonadota; class Alphaproteobacteria; order UBA828; family UBA828; genus WTGU01. The sequence goes on from JAPOPO010000625.1 coordinate 7,695, forward strand.
GCCCGGCACGAAGAACGCCGCGGTCCGCGTCGCCAAAATTAGGCTTTCCAGCAGCAGCGCATCCGCAATGGTGACTTCGTAGCCCATGAAGTAGAGCGCGGCATAAATCTCGGCCGCGCCGAGCGTCCAGGCGGCAAGTTGGCCGGCCGCGTTCCCGGCCAGCAGCCAGCGGTGGCGGTATAGATCGAGAATTGCCTCGTCGAGCGCCTGCGCGCCGCCGATGGCGTTGTCCCACGCCCGGCCCCTGGCAAAGCGCGCGACGCGGCCGATGATCCAGCCGAAGAACCCGCGATGCTGAAAGACGCAGAGCAGGATCACGACCACGAACCCGCCCGCCACGCAGTAGCCGATGGCGCGCGCGATATCGCTCTCGCCATGGTGGGCCATGAGCAGGCCGATGCCGACCATGGTGAAGAACAGCAGGGTGATCGTGCTGAGGGTGAGGTCGACGACGACGCTCGCGCCCGCGATCCGGCCGGGCACACCGCGCATGACCATGAGTCGCGAGCGGACCACCGCGCCGCCCACCTGAAACGCCGGCACCAGCGTGTTGACCGCCTCCCCGATCCAGCGTGCCCAAAGCGCCGTCAACACCGACGGCCGGTGGTCTTTCAGAAAGAGCAGCCGCCAGACGTAGCCGTCGAGCATGATTGGCACGAGGCGCACGAGGACGACCACGACGATGCCCCAGCTCACCGCGGCGACGGCGGCCGCCACATCCCCGGCACCCTGGTAGCACACTAGGCCGATGACCAGGGCAATGCCGACAATAAGTGCGATGTAGCCCCAGCGCCTCAAGGGCGATTCCTTCTCCCACCATGAGCGCGAGAGGCCCCCGGCGAAGCCGGAGGACGAGCCATTATACCGTTGTGCCTCCGAATCGACTCGCCCGTTGATCGAAGCGCTTGCGGTGCCCCAATTTTCGCGTCGGCCGCGCTCGGGCCTGCGGTGGCGCTACGCCGGGCCGAGAAGCTCGGCCGGCGGGCGCCGGAAGGTCATGCGCCCGCGCTTGAACCCGTAGAGCGGCGGCGCAATCGCGGCCACCGCGTCCGCCGGATCGGTTGCGTCGAGCACTACGAAGTCCGCCGCCTTGCCGACTGCGATGCCGTAGTCGTCGAGGCCCAGGATTCGGGCCGAGCGGCGCGTGATCATGTCGAAGCAGTCCAGCATCTCCGACCGCGCGCCGACGTGGCAGATATTGGCGTAGAGGTTCGCCATGCGCACCAGCGAGCAATCGCCGAAGGGCGTGAACGGGTTGAGCACGTTGTTCGATGAGAGCGAGCAATTGACGCCATGGCCGAGCAGCCGATGAGCAGGCGTGACCCCGCGCCGCACGTTGGCCTCGTCGCCCCGCCCCATGAGGAAGAGGTCGGTCGCTGGCAACACGGTGCAGGCGACTCCCGCCTCGGCCATGCGCTCCGCGACCCGCGCCAAGTGCTCAGGTGTCGCGGCCGAGAGCTTGGTGACGTGGCCCGCCGTGACCCGGCCGCCGTAGCCGAAGCGCTCGGTCAGCCTGCACACCTGGTCGAGGTCGAGCTCGTCCGCGCTTTCGCCGAAGTCGAGGTGCATGTCGATATCGACATCGAACGCGCGCGCGAGCTCGAACACGCGGTCGATCTGGCCGGCGGGGTCGCTGTCGGTGTAGGGCGCAGCGCCGACCACGCGGGCGCCCCGCTCGAGCGCCTCCACCATCAGCTCGTCGGTGCCCGGATTGTTGAGCAGCCCCTCCTGCGGGAAGACGCAGATCTCAAGGTCGATCGCCCAGCGATAGGCCTCGATCAGCGGCAGCACGCCGTCGAAGCCCCGCATGCCGATGCCGGGGTCGACCTCCAGGTGGGTGCGCATGTGGGTCGTGCCCTGGGCGATGCAGGCATCGAGCACGCGCCGGGCTCGCGCGTTCACGTCGTCGGCCGTGAACTCACGCTTGACCCGCGCTACTTCGTCGATGGCCTCGGCGAGGTCGCCCCGCTCCGCGCGGCAGCGATCGAGGATGCAGGCCTTGTCGAGATGGATGTGCGTCTCGATGAAGCCGGGCGCCACCAGTCGGCCGGCCAGGTCGAGCACCGGCGCGTCGGCTTCGACTGCGGGCCCGATCTCAGCGATGCGCCCGTCGGCGATGCCGATGTCGAGCCGGGTGCCGTCGCCGCCGGCGATCAGGATGCCGCGCAGGACTTGTTCCATGCTCCGGCTCCCCCGCGTGCTCCGGCTCCGGCGTACGCCCTTAGCGCAGCATGTAGCGCTGGGCGAGCGGCAGCTCGTCGGCCGGCTCGCAGGTCGCGAGCTCGCCGTCGACCCGCACCTCGAAGGTCTCGGGATCGACCGTCACCTCGGGGCAGGCGTCGTTGTGGAGCATGTGGCCCTTGGCGAGCTTGCGCGTGCCCTGCACGGGCACGGTGCGGCTCTCCAGCCCGAGCCTGCCGGCAACATCCGCATCGGCCGCCGCCTGCGAGACGAAGCTCAGACTCAGCGCCTCCTTGGCCCGGCCGAAGGCGCCCCACTGCGGGCGCATGAGC
>JAPOPO010000627.1 GCA_026712885.1 Rhodospirillales bacterium
CAGATAAGAAGAAGATCATCTCCCGCTTCATGGGCTTCCACGGCGTCACCTGCGGCGCCGCCAGCGTCACCGGCATCCCGCAGATGCATGCGGACTTCGACCTGCCGATCAACGACCGCTTCCTCAAGACCGACTGCCCGCACTTCTATCGTTACGGCGAGCCGGGCGAGAGCGAGGAGGACTACGCCTCGAGGCTCGCCGGCAATCTCGAAGAACTGATCGTGAAGGAAGGGCCGGAGACCGTCGCGGCCTTCTTCGCCGAGCCCGTGATGGGTGGCGGCGGCTGCATCGTGCCGCCCAAGACCTACTTCGAGAAGGTGCAGGCGGTCCTCGACAAGTACGAGATTCTGTTCTTCGCCGACGAGGTCATCACCGGCTCAGGCAGGACTGGCAGTTGGTTGGGGTCAGAGACCTTCAACATAAGGCCGGACGGCCTCTCCCTCGCCAAGGGGCTGGCCAGCGCCTACCAGCCGATCTCGGCGGTGATGATCAACCAAAAGCTTTACGACGCCATGCTCGCCGAGAGCCGCAAGTTGGGCTTCTTCGCGCACGCCTTCACCACCACCGGCCATCCGGTTGCGGTCGCCGTGGCACTCCGCTGCCAGGAGCTGATGGAGGAGCGCGACGTGCTCGGCAACGTGCGCCGCGTGGGCGGCCTGCTGCAGGAGCGCATCCGGGGTTTCGCCGATCATCCGCTGGTTGGGACCACCCGCGGCGTCGGCATGATGGGCGCCATCGAGCTGGTGGCGGACAAGGAGACCCGGCGCTCCTTCGACCCGACCTTCGGCGTGAAGGCCTATGCGGTGGACCGCGCCCGCGTGCACGGCCTCATCATCAGGAGCGCGCTCGCCGGCGACAGCCTCGCCTTCGCCCCGCCTCTGGTGATGACTGAGGCAGAGCTTGAGGAGATGATGCGCCGCTTCACCCTGGCGCTGGACGACACCACCCGCTGGGTCGAGGAGAAGGGCTTCAAGTCCAAGCAAGCGGCGTAGCCGCCGCTTACCCTGGTTCTCGCTTGGAAAGCCCTCGGGGGTCAGAAGGCGATACGGCGGACGCCCCTGACGACATCGAAATGGCGGTCGTTGCTAAGCACGGAAAGGCCGTGCTGGCGAGCGAGCGCCGCGATCCACGCATCGTTCGATGGAATGGGAGCTCCCAACCGCTTCAATTCCAGGCGAATGTCGGCGTAGGCATCTGCCGTCGCCGCGTTGACGGCGGCGATTTCAGTCAGCGGCAGATAGCGGGCGAGCCACTCCTGATAGCGGCTTCGATGACGCGACTGACGGATGCCGAAGTAGTACTCACCGAGTACGACACTCGGCACTACCAAGCGGTCGGCCGCGCGAAGCGGGGCTTCGATCGCGGCGTGGCCATCCGCCCACGCGGAAAGGGCATTCGTATCGAGGATCACGCGACGTCTTCGGGCGAGAGCCGCTCGAACTCATCCTCGATTAATTCTAAGACCCGGCGGTTCTCGTCCCCAATATCGGAAAGAGCACCGAAGCCAGCCATCCAGGGCGGATCCACCTTGGCGGTGTTCCGATCCGCCGTGCAGCGCAGAAGCTTCTCTTCGAGCGCTTCCGTGAAGAACCGCCTCAATGTGACGCCGCGGGCAGCGGCTAACGCCTTGCTTTGTCGGAACAAGGTATCGGGAAGTTCGACAGTGGTCTTCATATGGCCATATTCCCATAAAACCGGCATTCCGACAAACGCCGTTCACTTGGGACGGGCCACCGCCCGTGCGGCGGCCCACTATGCCGTGCTGCTCAGCCCGCCGGAGTGAACCCGTACTCCGACTTGAGGTCGGCCGTCAGCTTGTCGAGGCCGCGGGAGAAGCGGTCGATCACGTCGTCCACCTGCGCCGGTGTGATCGAGAGCGGCGGTGCGAACGAGGTCGAGTTGTGGCCGAAGAAGCCGCGCGTGATCAGCTTCTCCTCCAGGCAAAGATCGAAGAGCCGGTGTGAGCAATCCCACTCCAGGTTGAGCTCTTCCTTGTTCTCCTTGTTCGCCACCAGCTCGATCGCGAGCATCAGGCCGTCGCCGCGAATCTCGCCCATCAGCGGGTGAGACCCCACACGCTCCTCAAGTTGCTGCTTGAAGTAGGCGCCGGTGGACGCGGCGTTTCCCACCATGTCCTCCTGCTCCATCAGCGCAAGGTTGGCGTTGGCGGCGGCGCAAGCGAGCGGGTGGGCGCTCGCGGTGTGCCCATGGGCGAAGATCGGGATGTCCTTCGAGCCCTCGTGCAGCACCTCCCACACGCGGTCCGAGATCACCGAGGCAGAGAGCGGCACGTAGGCGCTGGTGATACCCTTCGAGAGCGTCATCAGATCGGGGTCGAGGCCGTACTTCTCGGTCGCGAACCAGGAGCCGAGCCGCCCGAAGCCGGTGATCACCTCGTCCGCGATGAAGAGCACGTCGTGGCGCTTGAGAACCGCCTGGATCTCCTCGAAGTAGCCCTCGGGCGGCGCCACGCAGGCGGCGGCCCCCATCACCGGCTCGGCGATAAAGCCGCAGACGGTCTCCGGCCCCTCCTGGATGATCTGCTCTTCCAGGGCGGCGGCCATGCGCCTGGAGAAGTCCCGCTCGCTCTCGCCGGGCTCGCCCTCCCAGAAGTAATGCCCCTTCTCGGTGTGCAGGAAACCCGGCAGCGGCAGCCCGAAGGCTTCGTGCATGAGCGGCAGGCCGGAGAGGTTGGTCGCGATGCCGGTGACGCCGTGATAGCCCATGCTCCGCGCGATCATCTTGCGCTTCTCGGGCTTGCCGCGGCAGCGCTGATACATCCACGCGAGCTTGACGTTGGCGTCGTTCGCCTCCGAGCCCGAGCTTGCGTAGAGGATGCGGCTCATGTTGTCCGGCAGCAGGTCCATGAGCCGGTCGCTCAGCCTGATCTGCTGCTCGTTGGCGTGGCCCGCCATGGTGTGGAAGTAGGGAAAGCTCCGGGCCTGGTCTGCGATCGC
>JAPOPO010000391.1 GCA_026712885.1 Rhodospirillales bacterium
AGCGCCGCGGGCTTCTCCAGCTTGGCGACGATGGCCACGTCCTCCGGCACCAGGCGCCGGGCGGTCCTGATATCCTCCGGCCTTTGGACGAAGGAGAGCGCCACCCAGTCGACACCGAGCTCGAGGGCGAAGGCGAGGTCTTCCCGATCCTTGGGCGTGACCGCGTCGATGGGCAGCGTCACGCCCGGCAGGTTGAGGCCCTTGCGGTCTGAGAGGATTCCAGGGGTCACCACCACGGTCTCGGCATGGTCCGGCCCGCAGGCAGCGACGCGGAGCCGCACCTTGCCGTCGTCGAGCAGGACCTCCGCGCCGGGCGCAAGTGCCGCAAAGATCTCGGGGTGCGGCACGGGCACTTGTGCCTCGTCTCCCGGCGTCCCGCCAAGAACAAGGGTGAAGCGCTGGCCATGCACGAGCGCCACCTCGCCCTTCCTGAACGTGCCGATCCTGAGCTTGGGCCCTTGAAGGTCGGCAAGGATGCCGACCGGCCGGCCGACCGCATCCTCGATCGCGCGGACGAGGGCGTGGCGGGTGCGATGCTCGGCGTGGCTCGCGTGGCTGAAATTGAGGCGGAACACGTCCACGCCGGTTTCGAACAGCGCGCGGACGGTCGCCTCGTCGGCGCTCGATGGCCCGAGGGTCGCGACGATCTTGGCGCTGCGGTGACGTCGCACGACTGGTGCCCCTGCGGTGTGCCCGCTCTTATATCGGCACGGCGCCACCGCCGGTCAACGGCGAACCAGAATCGCGCGAAAGTCGTTCAGGTTGGTGAGCGCCGGCCCGGTCATCCCCAGGTCCCCGAGCCCGGCAAAGAAGCCGTAAGCATCGTTGGTGGCGAGACGCGCCGCTGCATCCTCCCCTGCCTCGCGGGCGCGCGCGAGCGTGTCGGGCGTCACCAGAGCGCCGGCATTGTCCTCGGTGCCGTCGATCCCGTCGGTATCGCAGGCGGTGGCGAAGACGCCGGGCGCGCCGTCGAGGGCCGATGCCAGCGCCAGCGCGTACTCGGCGTTGGGGCCGCCGCGGCCGGCACCGGTCACGGTGACCGTGGCCTCGCCGCCGGAGAGCAGCACCGTTCCGGGCGCGGCATCGCGGGCAAGCCGGGCATGGTCGCGGGCAAGAGTGCGCGCCTCGCCCTCCAGCGCATCGCCCAGGATCACGGGCTCGTAGCCCGCCTCGCGCGCAGCCTCTGCGGCGGCGGCGAGCGCCATCGCAGGCGTCGCCACGATCCGGGTCTCGGCCTCTGCCAGCCGGGGGTCGTCCTGCTTCGGCGTCTCGTGTGCGCCGCTCTCCAGATGCCGAATCACGGCGGCGGGTTCCGCGATCCCGTACTTGTGCAGGACAGCGAGCGCGTCGGCGAAGGTGCTGGGGTCGGGCACGGTCGGGCCCGAGCCGATCACGGCGGGATCATCGCCCGGCACGTCGGAGATCAGGAGGCTCACGACCCGCGCGGGATAGCAGGCCGCCCCCAGGCGCCCGCCCTTGATGGCGGAGAGATGCTTGCGCACGCAGTTGATTTCACCGATGGCGGCGCCCGAGCGCAGCAGCGCACCGGTCATCGCCTGCTTGTCGGCGAGTTCGATTCCCGGCGCCGGCAGGGTGAGAAGGGCGGAGCCGCCGCCGGAAATCAGGCAGAGCGCGAGATCGTCTGCGCTCAAGCCCTCCGCCAGAGAGAGGATGCGCGCGGCGGCCTCCCGCCCGCCGGCATCCGGCACCGGGTGCGCCGCTTCCACCACCTCGATCCTTGCCGTGGGCACGCGGTGGCCGTAACGGGTGACGACGAGGCCCTCCAGCGGGCCCGCCCAATGCTCCTCCACGGCCCGCGCCATGGTTGCCGCGGCCTTGCCGGCACCCACGACCACGGTGCGTCCGGCGGGCGGCTCAGGCAGGTGGGGGGGCAAACACTGGGCCGGCTGAGCGCTTGCAAGCGCCACGTCCAGCAGGCGCCGCAGGAGGAGTCTCGGGTCGTCGCTCATACCTCACCATGCCAGAGCCACACGCCAGCGTCATCCGCCGCCCGGCAAGCGTTGGAGGGCGCGACGCGCTACCATGCCGGCGCACAACACCCGGCGCCGGCGCGGTTCGGGTGACACGGGAGCCCGCCCATGACCCCTGCCCGCCGCCGCCTGCTTGTCGGCGCCGGCCTCGCGACCATCTCGGGTCTCTGCTTCAGCTCAGGCGGCTTCTTCGTCCGCTCGGTGTCGGTCGATCCCTGGGAGATCATCGCGGTCCGCTGCTTCTTCGCCGGGCTCGGCGTACTCCTGATTCTCTTCGTGACCGAACGGGGCCGGGTGTGGCCGGTGCTTCGCGCCTCGGGCTGGCCGGTGATCGCCGTGGGCGTCGCCACCGCCTGGGGGATCATCGCTTACGTGCTGTCGATGCAGTACACGCTGGTCGCCAACGTGATCGCGATCATGACGACGTCCACCGTCATGGTTGCCCTGCTGGCGAAGCCGGTGCTGGGCGAGCCGGTCGCGCCGAGAACCTGGCTCGCGCTGCTGGGCAGCCTCTGCGGCGTCGGCGTCATGTTCTGGAGCGACGTGGGCGGCGGCGGTGTCATCGGCAACCTGTTGGCGCTCTCAATCGCCGCCGCGATTGCGCTCCAGACCCTGATCGCCCGGCGCTTTCGCACCGGGCGGATGGAGCCGGCCGTGCTGTTGGCCGCAGTGATCGCGGGGCTCGCCTCGCTGCCGCTGGCGCTGCCGTTCGACGCGACGGCGCGGGAAGTGGGATTTATGGCGGCGCTCGGCCTGGTGCAGCTTGCATCGGCGCTCACCCTCTACTTCTACGCCGCACGCTACCTGCCCGCCCCGATCCTCATCTTCGTCGTGCTGATCGATGCAGTCTTTGCACCGATCTGGGTCTGGCTCGGCTTCGGCGAGGTGCCGGGCACGCTGGTCTTCATCGGCGCCGTGGTGATTCTGGCCTCGGTCGCCGGCAACGCCCTCTTCGGGGTGTTCGCGCTTCGCCGAAGCCCGCCGGCAGAG
>JAPOPO010000014.1 GCA_026712885.1 Rhodospirillales bacterium
CCTCATGCGCATTTTCGGCTCCGAGAAAATGGACACCATGCTGTCCAAGCTCGGGCTGAAAGAAGGCGAGGCGATCGTCCATCCGTGGATCAACAAGGCGCTCGAGAAGGCGCAGCAAAAGGTGGAGGCGCGCAACTACGAGATTCGCAAGAACCTCCTGAAGTTCGACGACGTGATGAACGACCAGCGCTCGGTGGTCTACGAGCAGCGCAAGGACCTGATGCGCACCGACGATGTGTCGGAAACGGTCAACGACATGCGCCGTGAGGTGGTCGATAACATCGTCGACGACCACATCCCGGAGAAGGCCTATCCCGAGCAATGGGACATCGACGGCATGCACGACGCCTGCCGGCGGCTGCTCGGCATCGACCTGCCGATCAAGGAGTGGGCCGCCGAGGAGGGCATCGCCGACGAGGAAATCCGTGACCGCATGGTCAAGGAATCCGATATCCACGCTGCCGCCAAGCTGGCGACGTACGGCGCCGAGGTCTGGCGCCTCGCCGAGAAGAGTCTGCTCTTGCAGATCCTCGATCAGAGCTGGAAGGACCACCTTCTGACCCTGGATCACCTCCGCCAGGGGATTGGCCTCAGGGCCTATGGTCAACGCGACCCGCTCAACGAATACAGGGGCGAAGCCTTCAGCATGTTCGAGAGCATGCTCGCGAGCCTCAGGGAACAGACGACCCAGCTGCTCAGCCATGTCGAGCTGCGCGTGGCCGGGCCGGAAGAGGAGGACCCGCCCGTGCCGGAGCGGCGCGCACCGAAAATGCGGGAGACGCGCCGAGACCCGGCTCTCGCCGGAGCAGGCGCAGGTGGGAGCGGAGGTCCCTTCGCCGACGAGGCACCGGCGCTGGCGGCCGCCAACGGCGGCGGTGGTCGCGCGCCCGCACCGCGCCAGGCCGGCGAGCAGGGTCAGGCGGCGGCGGGCCAGGGCACCGTTCGGCGCGCGGCCTTCGATCAGAGCAATCCGGAGACCTGGGGCAGAGTTGGCCGCAACGCGCCCTGCCCCTGCGGCTCCGGCCGCAAATACAAGCGCTGCCACGGCAGGCTCGCCTGAGCGGCAGTTTCCTCCTTCAGAGAGTTGCGCCTGTGGGCTGCGGGCCGCGTCTCAAATGATGATGCCGCCGAGCGAGCGGCGCCACTTGCTCTCGTGGTCGGTGCCGAGCACGAGGTCGGGATCCGCGTCGATCACCGCCCAGTCGCCGCGCGCGAGTTCGCTCTCCAGCTGCGACGGCCCCCAACCGGAATAGCCAAAGATCAGCAGGCTGCGGCGCGGCCCGTAACCAAACGCGACGTCGATCAGCGCCTCGAGATTGGTGGTAAGCGCAAATGCGCCGGAGAGGACCCTGGTTCCGCGGATCGCGTACTCGGCCGAGTGCAGCAGAAAGCCGATTTCCGGCTGGACCGGGCCGCCGTAATGCAGCGTGATGGAGCCGCCGCGCAGCGCGCCCAGATCCTCATCGTCGAGGTCGATGCCGAGCCGATCGAGAAGTCCCTCGATCGGCCCGGTGCTGATCGGCTTGTTGACGACCAGCCCGAACGCGCCGTTCTCGTCGTGATCGACGAGATAGATCACGGTCTCTTGGAAGCGCGGGTCGGACATGTGTTCACTCGCGACCAATACCCGACCAGTCAGCCACGAGTCGGCCTGCGCGACGCCCGCTGCGGCTCCCGCGGCCAGGAACACGATCAGGCCAAGGGCTTGCAACAGGCGCATGTCTCGGTCCTCAGGCGATGCCCAGCAACGGAGGAAGCTCCGCGAGAGTCTTGATCTCGGCGTCGGGCGCCTCTGGAATCCGTTCCTGCCCCTGGCCGAAGCGGTTGCACCAGGCGACACGGAAGCCGAAGGCCGCAGCCCCGTTGGCGTCCCAGGCGTTCGAGGACTGGAAGCTGACCTTGGCCGCCGGCACGCCGAGCCGATCCACCACCAGCTGATAGACCGAGGGATGAGGCTTGAAGATGCCGACCTCCTCTACAGAGAGCACGGCATCGAGGCTGTCGCCGATCCCCGCCGCCGCAACCGCCGCCTCCAGCATCTCCGGCTCGCCGTTGGAGAGAATGGCGGTCCTGAGCCCGTGCGCCCGGAGCGTCGTCAGCGTCTCCGTCACCTCCGGGTAGGCGTCCAGCGTACGATAAGCCTCCATCAGGTCGGCGCGAAGCGCGTCATCCTCGATACCGAGCTCCCCCATCGAGAAGTCGAGCGCGTCGCCGGTGACTTGCCAGAAACCCGTGTACCGGCCCATCAGGCTGCGCAGCCAGGTGTACTGGAGCTGCTTGTGGCGCCAGAGCTCGGCAAGCGGGGCAGCCTTGTCGCCGAGCGCGGCGGCATGGCGAGCGGCCGCCGCGTTGTAGTCGAACAACGTTCCGTAAGCATCGAAAACGCAGGCCGCGATGTCGCCGAAGCGCGGATGGGCCATGCCCTTCCTCCTCCCGGTGCCGGTAGAGCGTACCGGGGCGCTGTGGCGGCGGCAATCGGGCCGGCGGCCTCGGCCGCCGTGAACGCCTTCTCCCCCGCCCCCGGCCTACTTGTGGCGGAAGATGATTCGGCCCTTCGACAGATCGTAGGGCGTCATCTCGACATCGACCCGGTCGCCCACGAGCACACGGATGCGGAACTTGCGCATCTTGCCCGCCGGGCGCGCGATGATCTCGTGGCCGTTGTCGAGAGCCACGCGAAACATCGTATCCGGCAGCTTTTCGCGAACCGTGCCGGAAAACTCGAGCAAGTCCTCTTTTGCCATAGGCGAAGGCGCCAGTTTCTCAATTCAAAGGGCGACGGGCCGAACCGCGGGACACTTAAATCGCGTCAAAGACCGTCGGGGCCGGGTTGTCGCACAGCGTGGCCCATTTGTGAAGCGCGTATCGGGAACGCGCGGCGGCGGCCAATTCGCATAGCCGCCGGACTCGCCCACGCTCCGCGGTTGGCAAGCGTGGCTAGAGTGCTATTGTGCCGCGCGCGAGGGGTGGACCGGACCGGTCGAAGCGGGACTGCTCGGTCGCCGCTCGCGGGTCGGAGAGAACTCACCGGAGCGGACTCATCGAATGGCGCAGGTACGCCTCACGGGGCTAACCAAGAGCTACGGCTCGGTGCATGCGCTGCGCGGCATTGACCTCGAGGTCGACGACGGCGAGTTCTTCGTGCTGTTCGGCCCGAGCGCGGCCGGAAAGACCACGACGCTCCGCGTCATCGCCGGCCTCGAGAAGCCAGACGCCGGCACGCTCATGGTGGACGGGCACGATCTCGCGCGCATCCCGGTCAAGCGGCGCGACATGGCGATGGTCTTCCAGAGCTTCGCCCTCTACCCCCACTTGACCACCTTCCAGAACCTCGCCTATCCGCTGCGTGAGATGAAGATGCGGCGCGCCGAGATCGACACGCTCGTGCGCGAAACCGCGGAGCTGCTGCGCATCACCCACACGCTCGAGCGCAAGCCGGCGTCGCTCAGCGGTGGCGAGCAGCAGCGGCTCGCCATCGGGCGCGCCATCATCCGCCGCCCGCGGCTCTTCCTCTTCGACGAGCCGCTCACCAACCTCGATGCCAAGCTCCGCCACGACATGCGAGCCGAATTTAAACGGCTGCACCGGGAGCTCGGCACGACCACGATCTACGCGACACCGGACCAGCTCGAGGCGCTCAGCATTGGCGAGCGCATCGCCGTGATCCAGCACGGGCAGATCACCCAGGTCGATACCCCCGACCGGCTCTACGCCAAGCCGATCGACCGCCACGTCGCCTCGCTGATCGGCGACCCGCCCATCAATCTGGTCAAGGGCACACTTAAGCTGGGCGGGAACACGGGCCCGGCCATCGAGCTGCCGTTCATGGAGCTGGACGGCGGCCCCTGGGGCGAGAGGCTGCTGGCGCTCGATGCCGGAACTGAGCTCCTCGTCGGCATCCGGCCGCACGATCTCGCGCTGGTGGACAACGGCGGCGAGGGCGTGGCGGCGACGATCGAGATCACCGAGCCGCAGGGCGACATCACGATACTCGACCTTTCGGCGGCCGGCGTACCGCTCCGCATGGTGGTGGCGGAAGCGACCGGCGCCCGCTATACAGCCGGCGACAGCGTGCAGATCGCGCTTGCCGGCGCCGATACACGACTTTTCCTGAGCGACTCCGGCACCATGGTGGCATAGGATGCGGCGCGCCCGCCGGAGCGGCCGGCC
>JAPOPO010000221.1 GCA_026712885.1 Rhodospirillales bacterium
CGCGCGCGAGGGCCTGCAGGACATGCAGGCGCCGGCCACGGGCGCGGCCTACCACGAATGGTCCGACGGGGCGGCGGCGCGCGCCGGGGCCGCGGGCGTGCCGGGGGACGTGGAGGAGCCCGCCGCGCTCGCGCGCGGGGAGACCGAAGCGGCAATGGGCGCCCGGACGGCGGAACGCGAATCCCGTGCCGGCGCTGCCCAAGCGGCTGTCGGTGACGGGCGAGAAGCGGTCGAGTCCGAGCGGACCCAGCCGATGGCGCAGCAGGTGCTGGAGGAAGTCCCACTGGTGGGCGGGTGGCTTGCCGGGCGCCTCTACGGGAGCGCGCGCAATGACGCTCCGGACCCCCCGCATGAAACCCAACGGATCGAGGGCGCGCCTGCGGCGGGCAGAACGCCTGCGGCGGACAGAACGCCTGGCGCGCGTAGCGCACTTGCGGAGGCTGACGGAGCTGCGGAGAGCGCCGATCCTGCCGCGCGCAGTGCATCTGCCGCGCGCAGCGCATCTGCGGCGCGCAGCGTTCAGGGCCGGGAATCGCCGTGATCGTGGTTGTGGAGCAACCGGTCCCCGTCGCGCATCAGCGCTTCGTGGCCGGCCTGGATTTGCATGAACACGAATTCACCGCTGCGGGTCGTGTAGTCGAAATCATCGTCGTTGCCCGGCAGGTCGCAGTAGGCGAACGCCGACCAGTCCCCGTGCCGCAACCCCTGCCAAAGGGCTTGCACGAGACTCGCCGCGATCGCCCAGAGCCCGCCGAAGAGCCAGACCGCGCCAATCCCCTCGCCACCGGCGCCGGCGAGCCCCAGGACAATGGACTCCGGAACCGCCACGGCGACCGGCCCCAACACCCACAGGGCCCTGCGGGCGGCAGACTTGCGGGAGGCCGTGCTGCGGGAGGCGAGATTGTCATCCGCAGGGTTGTCGTGTGCAGCACCGCGTGGGGCAGCAGGATCACGGGTAGACAGAACGAGCCGGTTCGGGTTCATGGTGGGCGTCTCCGTGTGACAAGGGGGATTGCACGCTCGGGGTCCGACGTCGGAGTGCGCTCGGCAACGACACTGCCGTGCGCCAGCACACTGCTGTGCGCCAGCACCTCGCCGTGCGCCAGCCCCTCGTCCTGGACGCCGCCCGGCTCCGGCCCCGGTCGTCGCGAAGCGCTGCGGGGATGCCGCGGGCAGGTTCAATCGATCGGAGGGTACTGACGTGATGAGAATGTGGGGCAACGACACCGTGCGAGGCGGGCAGACCGTTTTTCACGGATTTCGCATGTGGGGTCAGCTGGGGCGGGCGGGACTGATCCTGACCGCGGCGCTGGTGCTCGCGGTGCCGGGGATTCAGTTGTGGCGAGAGAACTCAGGCCATGACGCCTACGCCGCGGCCATGCTGACGCTGGCGGAGTTGAAACTCGCCATCGGTTACGCGGCCGATTCGGGGCAGGAGGTGCGGCTGGAAGACGGGGAATCCGTGGTGGCCACCATCGCCGATATTGCCGCGCACGGCCCGTGGCAGGCGACGCGCGGGCGGATGCTCGATACCGTTTACGCGGGCGCACGGCTCGGGGCGGGCATCGGCGCCGGGAGCGTGCTCGGACTGCTGCTTTGGTTCCGCTGGCGGGGCCACCGGCTCAAGCGCCTCAAACGCTTGCGCGGCGCCGAACTTGTGAGCGTGCGGCAATTGCGCCGGCGCATCGATCCGTTGCCGGGACGTATAGCAAGGCGATTCGCCGGCGCGCCAGCGCCCTACCGCATCGCCGGAGTGCCGTATCCGGCGCGCGCGGAAACCCAGCACACCATCGTTTCCGGCACCACGGGCTCGGGCA
>JAPOPO010000628.1 GCA_026712885.1 Rhodospirillales bacterium
ACGCCACGACAGTCCCGGCTTCGATGCAGGACGCCTTCTCCGTCCCCTCGTGCCCCGCGAACGTTCCAGAAGTCTCGCGAGGCGCCGTCTGCCGTGGCTGATGTCCACATCGCCCGCCACCGGACGCATGGCGCATCGGGTTCGACCCGCCCCCGCCGCCCGTCGGTCGAGCGGCATGGCGCATCCGTGCCCACGCGGGCGCATCTCCCGCCGCAACTCCGCAATACTCGCGTATCGCGCAAACTGCGATTTGGCACCTGGGCGTCGCCATCCACGAGCTATGGCGGCGCACCCGCGCCGGATTTCCACCGGCCGTCTGGTCTCACCAGTCTGTCGGGATGGCTCCCGACCACGCTGCCTCAGGGCAGCTCCCACATGGCCGCTACAATAGCGCCGGCACCTGTAGGTGACGGCCAGAAACTGCACTTATTTGCTGAAGTCCGCGGGTGAGGGCATCGACCCCATAGCCTCCTGTTTGGTGGCTGGAGGCGTTCCTCGGCAGAGCTGTGGGTAAGTAGCCCGCCGCAGCGACCGGCGACGAGTCTGGCGGCGGCGGGCTACTTATCCATAGCGGGCGTGCGGCACGCCGCCGACGGTCTCTCGACCCTGACAGCGGGATCGGCGGGAGTAGACTCGGGCCGGTGAGAACGATGCGGCGCCGGCCCCGTTTGCTTGCTGGCAACGACCGGCGCCGCACCCCCAAGGCCATGCGGGGCATGGCCCATATGCGCAGTATCGTGCGGGTTCTGGCGGGGGTCCACCCCGTTCTCATCGGTCACGATGAGGAACGCCGCCCGCCTCTTCAACTGCGCCTCGTGCCGCCGCCAGGTGGTTCTGTGCCGGCGCTGCGACCACGGCAACATCTACTGTTCGCGGCGTTGCAGCGGCCGGGCTCGGCGTCGGTCGGTGCGCCTTGCGGGGCAGCGCTATCAGGACAGCCGCCGCGGCCGTCACAAGCATGCCGAGCGCCAGCGGCGCTACCGCGAACGCCGTCGGCGCCCGGCGCCGGCGATTCCGGCCCGCGCGCGGAAAGTGACGCATCACCCTTTGACCGCCGCGCGGCGGCGTCCTGTTGTGGCGCGCACGCCGGCGGGGCGATCCGGAACCCGGCCTTTCGGGCCCGGCCGTTCCGCCAGGGTGTTCCGCTGCGATCGCTGCGGCCGGTTCTGCGCCCGCGCGGTCTATCCGGGCCTGCGCCCGGCCCGAAGGGAGTGAGATGGCCATCGACAAGCAGACCCGGGCCGAGATCCTGCGCCTGTTCTTTGCCGAGAAGTGGAAGATCGGCACGATCGCGCGCCAGCTCGGCGTCCATCACAACACGGTCGACCGTATCGTCGCCGAGGCCGGGGTGCCGCTGCAGCTGAGGGGACGCAAGCCCTCGAAGCTCGACCCCTTCCTGCCCTTCATCCGCGAGACCCTGGCGGCCTGGCCCAAGCTGCCCTCCAGCCGGCTCTACCAGATGGCCTGCGAGCGCGGCTACCGGGGGAGCCAGAGCCACTTCCGCAACCTGATCGCGGCCGAGCGTCCCAGGCCGGTGGCGGAGGCCTATCTGCGCCTCGACGCCCTTCCCGGCGAGCAGGGCCAGGTCGACTGGGCGCACTTCGGCAAGGTGAAGATCGGCCGCGCGGAGCGTTCGTTGATGGGCTTCGTGATGGTCCTCAGCTACTCGCGGCGCGTCTTCCTGCGCTTTTACCTCAACGCCGGGATGGAAAACTTCCTGCGCGGTCATGTCGAAGCCTTCGAGGCGTGGCAGGGCGTGCCCCGCGAGCTTTGGTACGACAACCTGAAGAGCGTCGTGCTGGAACGCCGCGGCCCCCTCATCCACTTCAACGAGCGGTTCCTCGACTTCGCCGGCGACTACCGCTTCCAGCCCAAGCCCGTCGCGATCGCCCGCGGCAACGAGAAGGGGCGCGTGGAGCGGGCCATACGCTATGTCCGCGACAACTTCTTCGCCGCCCGGGAGTGGCGCGACATCGACGACCTCAACGCCCAGGCGCGGGAGTGGCGCGACGGCATCGCCGCCGACCGCCCGTGGCCGGACGACCGCTCGATCTCCGTGCGCGAGGCCTTCGAGAAGGAGCGCGGCGCGCTGCTGGCGCTGCCCGACGACCGGTCGCCCGTCGACGAGAGGGTCGAGGTCAGGATCGGCAAGACCCCCTACGCCCGCTTCGACCTGAACGACTACAGCGTGCCGCATACCCATGTCCGGCGCACCCTCACCATGGTCGCGACGCTGGAAGAGGTGCGCATCCTCGACGGCGTGGACGTCATCGCCAGCCATCCGCGCAGCTTCGACAGGGCGGCGCGCGTCGAGAACCCCGAGCACATCGAGGAGCTGGTCAGGCACAAGCGTCGGGCCCGCCGCCTTCGCGGGCAGAGCCGGCTGGTCCAGGCCGCGCCCAACAGCGAGCGCCTGCTCGCCGAGACCGCCAGGCGCGGCGGCTACATGGGCGCCACCGTGGCCGCCCTGTTGCGCCTGCTCGACCAGTTCGGCGCCGCCGAGCTCGAGGCGGCCATCGACGAGGCCCTGAAGCGGGACGTTCCCCACCCCAACGCCGTGCGCCTCAGCCTCACCCGGCGACGCGAGCAGCGCGACCGGCCCCCATCGATCCCGGTCGACCTGCCCGACGATCCCAAGGTTCGCGACATCGCGGTCCGCGATCACGATCTCGGCGGATACGACGGCTTGGCCGGCCACGACGAGGAGGACAGCGAAGAATGACCGACAGCCTCATGAACCGCGCCCGCGCGCTCGGCCTGCACGGCCTCCTCGTCCATTGGGGCGAGATCACGGAGCGCGACTGGCTCGCCGAGCTGATCGCCTGGGAAGAGGAAGAGAGGCGCGCCCGCAGCCTCAAGCGCCGCCTCGCCGACGCCCGCCTCGGACAGTTCAAGCCGCTCGCCGACTTCGACTGGGACTGGCCCAGGCGGTGCGACCGCATGGCCGTCGAGGACCTCATGGCCCTCGACTTCCTCAAGGAGGCCGCCAACCTCGTCCTGGTCGGACCAAACGGCGTCGGCAAGTCCACCATCGCCGCCAATATCGCCCACCGCGCCGTCCTCGAAGGCCATACCGTGCGCTTCGCCACCGCAGCAAGCCTGC
>JAPOPO010000630.1 GCA_026712885.1 Rhodospirillales bacterium
ACCGGGATCGCGGGCGAAGCCGGGCTCATCCTGGTTTACATGCTCTTCCTCTTCGTCGAGCAGGGCAGCTTCGACCGCAAGATGAAGGCGCTCTTCCCTGACCCGGAACGGGAGGAGCGGGTCCACAAGATCCTCAGCCAAATGACCCAGGAGATTCAGAACTACCTCTGGATCAAGACCTTCACCAGCGCGCTGACGGCAGGACTGAGCTATGCCGTGCTCGTGTCTGTCGGCCTCGACTTCGCCGGCTTCTGGGTGGTTATCATCTTCCTGCTCAACTACATCCCGACCATCGGCTCGCTGCTCGGCATCCTCTTCCCCGCGCTGCTGGCGCTGGTCCAGTTCGACACCTTCGTGCCCTTCCTCATCGTCACGCCGAGCCTCGCGGTGATCCAGGTCTTCATCGGCAACTTCCTAGAGCCGATGATGATGGGGTCGTCGCTCAACATCAGCCCCTTCGCGACCCTGGTCTCGCTTGCCGTGTGGGGCTCGATCTGGGGTATACCGGGGATGTTCCTCTGCGTGCCCATTACCGTGATCGCCATGATCATCTTCGCCCACTTCCCGCGCACACGGCCCATCGCGATCATGCTGTCCACCGACGGCCGCGTCGCCTGGGGCGAGAGCGAGCCCCGCCCACCGCCTGACCCCCGTCCGCCGCCTGGAGCCTGACCATGAACGTTGCCGAACAAGACGCCCTCGCCATCGACGCCGGGCGGCTGAGGGAGGCCGTCGCCGCGATCTTCCAGGCTGCCGGCTGCGACGAAGCCGAAGGCGCGCGCATCGCCCGCTATCTGGTCGAATCCAACCTCACCGGGCACGACAGCCACGGCGTCATCCGCGTGCCACGCTACGTCTACTGGCTCGACACCGGCGCCGTGCACGCTGGCCGGCACATCAAGACGGTGACGGACGCCGGCGCCGTCGCGGTGCTCGACGGCGACCACGGCTTCGGCCAGACCGTCGGCGAGGAGGCGATCACGCTGGGGGTCGAGAAGGCGCGTGAGTACGGCGTGTCCGTCGTGGGCCTGCGCAACACCGGCCACCTGGGGCGGGTCGGCGACTGGGCCGAGCTTGCGGCCGCACACGGGCTGTTCTCGATCCATTTCGTCAATACCAGCGGGCTCGGCATGCTCGTGGCGCCCTTCGGCGGCACCGAGCGGCGCATGTCCACCAACCCCATCTGCATCGGCGTGCCGATGCCGGAGGGGCCGCCCTTCGTGCTCGACTGCGCAACCTCCATCGTGGCCGAGGGCAAGGTGCTGGTCGCGCTCAACGGCGGCAAGCCGCTGCCGGAGGGCGCCTTGATCGAGCGGGACGGCACCCTCACCACCGATCCCAACGCCATCTACGGCGCGCTGGATGGCACCCAGCCCCACGACCAGCGCACGGGCTCGGCCGCCGTACGCGCGATGGGCGAGCACAAGGGCTCCGGCATCAGCATCATGTGCGAGCTGCTCGCGGGCGCTCTTACCGGCGGCGGCTGCAGCCGTGCGGGCCACAAGACGCTGGAGAACAACATGCTCTCGATCCTGCTCGACCCCGCACGGTTCGGCACCGAGGAGTTGCTCTGGCCGGAGCTCGACCGCTACGTTGACTTCGTCCACAGCGCGCGGGCGGCGCCGGGGCACGAGCGGGTGCGCCTCCCCGGCGAGCCCGAGGAGGAGATGCGCGCCCATCGGCGAGCGCAGGGTATCCCGTTGCCGCGCAGGGTGCGGTCGAGCCTGGCGCTCACGGCAAACTCCCTCGGCCTCGCCGACGTGGCGGCGGTGTTCAAGCCGGAGGGACGTGCGTAGGCGAACCCGCGGTGGCAGATCGGCTGCGCACTAGGAATTCACTCAGCCGGACCGACGCTCTACTGTTGCGCTAGTCAGCAAGAGGAGGAGCTCCTCATGCGCGTGACACGTCGGGCCGTGCTGGTTGGTGCGGGGGCTGCGCTTGCGACGCCCATGCTCCGAACCTCTGCCGCAGAGGCCCTCGCGAAGCCCCTTCCCGCGACCGGAGAGCCGGTGCCTGCGGTGGGGATTGGCAGCTGGATCACCTTCAATGTGGGCGACGACCCGCTGCTGCGCGCCGAATGCCGCGCCGTCATGGCCGCCTTCTTCGAGGAGGGCGGAGGCATCGTCGATTCCTCGCCCATGTACGGCTCCTCGCAGGCGGTGATCGGCGATGCGCTGGCGAAGCTGGGCCGGCCGGCGGGCCTGTTCTCCGCCGACAAGGTCTGGACCGGCGCCCCTGACGGCCCGGCGCAGATCGCGGAGACGACCCGGCACTGGGGCGTCGAGCGCTTCGACCTGCTGCAGGTCCACAACCTGATCGACTGGGAAGCGAACCTGGACACCCTCGACGCCATGAAGGAGGCCGGCCGGCTGCGCTACACCGGCGTCACCACCTCGCACGGACGCCGGCACGAGGAGCTCGAGGAGGTCATGCGCCGCCGCCCGCCCGATTTCGTCCAGCTCACCTACAACATCGTGGACCGGGAGGTGGAGCGGCGCCTGCTGCCGCTCGCCCTGGAGCAAGGCATTGCGGTCATCTGCAACCGGCCGTTTCAGCGCGGCCGGCTGCCGGACCGGCTTGCGGGCCGCCCGCTGCCCGGCTGGGCGCAGGAGATCGAGGTGTCCACCTGGCCGCAGTTCCTGCTGAAATTCATCATCTCCCACCCTGCGGTCACGGCCGCCATCCCCGCGACCCGGCGGGTGGACCATCTGCGCGAGAACAAGTCCGCCGCTTTCGGCCCCATGCCGGACGCAGCCATGCGCCGGCGCATGGCGGAGCATGTGCGGAGTCTGTAGAGCCGCACGGTTCGACACGGACCGCCGGGGACATCCCAGGCGGAACAAACGCTAGCGATATCGGTGTTCTGGACATTCGAGGACTTGCTGCTATTCGAGCCGCGGGTCTATTGGCGGCTCTTCGCGCTGGAAAACGAAGCGGCCTGGCCGGCCCAGCCGGTGCTGTTGGCGGCGGGCGTGCTGCTCGTCGTTTGCCTGTTGCGGGGCTGGCGGCCGTCAGCGCGATGGCTTGGCCCCACGCTCGGCGCCGCCTGGCTCTGGGCCGGGTGGCAGTTCGTGGCGCTGCGCTACGGCACGGTCAACTGGGTCGCGCCCACGCTGGCTTGGGGGTTCTACGCCGAGTCCGCCCTCGTGGCCGGGCTCGGCCTCTCGGGCCGGCTAACCTTTGCCGGGCGCGGGAGACGGGCCCGGGCGGGCATCGGGCTTCTGGCGGCGGCGCTCGTGGTCTGGCCGCTCTTCGCGCCTCTCGACGGTCGTTCCTGGCGCGAGGCGGAGATCTTCGCCCTCGCGCCCGATCCGACCGCCGCCGGCACGCTCGCCCTGCTCGCGCTCGCGCCACGAAACCGGTGGACGGCCCTTCCGTGCGTCGCTCCGGCGCTCTGGCTTGCGCTCTCCGCACTCACGCTCGTCACGATGGGAGCCTGGCAGGGCTGGGCGGTGCTTGCGGGCCTGCTCGCCGGCCTCGCCGCCTGGGCCGTGCCCGAGGAAAAACCTGCGGGCCAAACTTAGAACGAGACGCAGGCCTCGGTCACGACGCGGAGCACGCTGGATTGGCCGAAGGCGCGCTTGTACGCCTCTGCGATCTCGTCCGTGCGCTGCATGGCGTCGGCGCCCGGGGGAGCGAGGACGAGCAGGAGCTTGGTGCGCTCCCGCACGATCGTGCCGGAGCCGTCGCGCCACTGCCCCGCAGAATCGAGCACGGTCAGGCCGTCGGGAAAGCGCGGCGTGACCTCCTCGGCGAGGAAGGCGCCCCAGTCCGCCTCGCTCACAACCTCGACCTCGCCCTGGCTGCGCCCGAAGAAGAGCTTGTATTCGGCGAACGGCTCGGTGCCGGGCGGGCAGGACGCGGCGTCGCCCCCGAGCGTTGGCGCTGCGGCGAACGCGAGGGCGGCGACAACCGCAGCGGCGACGAGACGGCGCGCCCGCGCGGTCAAGGCGCGCGCACCCTTACGCGCCCGTGCGCCTACTCGGCGGGAACGGAGACGTGCTCCTCTTCCAGCACAATCGCGTCACTCACCGCCTCACCCGCCGCCTCGCCGAGAGCGCCGCCGGCGTCCTCGATGGCGGCGGCTTCGGCTTCGGCCTCTTCGGCTTCGGCCTCTTCCGCCTGCCTGAGCAGCTCGCGCTCGACCGCCTGCTTCTGGATGCGGTTGACGACGCTGCCCGTGCCGGCCGGGATCAAGCGGCCCACGATCACGTTCTCCTTGAGCCCGAGCAGGGCGTCGGACTTGCCCGAAACTGCTGCCTCGGTGAGCACCCGCGTGGTCTCCTGGAACGACGCGGCGGAGATGAAGGACCGGGTCTGCAGCGATGCCTTGGTGATGCCCTGGAGCACCGGAATGCTGCTGGCAGCATCGCCATCAACGCGCTCGTTGACCTCGTCGTACTCGACCCGGTCGACCTGCTCGCCGACCAGGAAGGGGGTCTCGCCCGGCTCCACGATCTCGCCCGTCTGCATCATCTGGCGGCAGATCGCCTCGATGTGCTTGTCGTTGATCTTCACGCCCTGCAGCCGGTAGACCTCCTGAATCTCGTCGATCAGGTAGGTCGCGAGCGCCTCGACGCCGAGCACGCGCAGGATGTCGTGCGGGGCGCGGTTGCCGTCCATCAGCGGGTCGCCCTTGCGTACGATGTCCCCTTCCTGGACGCTGATGTGCTTGCCCTTGGGGATGAAGTACTCGGCCGGCTTGG
>JAPOPO010000631.1 GCA_026712885.1 Rhodospirillales bacterium
CGATCATCAACACTTTCGCCTACGAGGATGCGCTGGCGATCGGGCTTCAGGCGACGATGGGCGGTGCCGACCCGCAGGAGGAGCTCGACGGTGTGGCCGAGGCGTGGGACGCGCTCACCGAGAAGGTGGGCGTCGACGCGCAGCGCGAGGCCTACATGCAGTGGTCCTCGAAGCCGGCGGCTTATCCCTTCGACTGAGCCGCACTCTACTCTTGGAGGGGGCGCAACCCGCGCCCCCTCCCCTCTTTCCCCCTCTCGCAGGTACATCGGCAGACGCCGATGTTGACGCGCGCGCCGTGCGCGTGGAACGTCGAAGCGCTGTCCTCCGCCGAGTCGAAAGTGCTCGGCCCGCTGCACGAGGGAATCGAAATGAGAGCGATTCTGTCAGCTTTGGCCGGTGGCGCGTTCGCGGCCCTGGCGACGTTGTCTGCTCCCAGCCACGCCGAACAGGCCGGTCTCTACTTTGGTGCCGATGTCGGGCTGTTCGACTTCGATCTGCCCGGCGAGCTGTCGCGGCTTGAGGCGTGCGATAACGGCAGCTGCGGCAACATTGCGTCTCCCACCTATGACGACACGAACTTTCGGCTCAGCGGTGTCGTGGGCATGGGCGTCACCGAGATGCTTCGGGTCGAGGCCGAGGCCTTCTTCGACATCGACACCGCTTCGGGGAGCGAGCAGCAGTCGCATGGACTGAGCGCCTCGGTCTCCGGCGATGTCCGCACCTATGGGGTGATGCTCAACTCCTGGGTAGATCTCGGAGCCGGTACGACCTGGGGACTCTACGCCGGCGGCGGCGTCGGTATGCTGTTCGCCGACACCAGCCACCGAATCCTCGATCGAGCGCAAACCGCCCTTCGGGGCGGTGGCGACGACTCCGATACGGAGTTCGCCTACCAAATCGGACTGGGCGTTCACTTCCAGGGTTGGCATGCCGGATACCGATTCATCAAGACCGGCGACCTCGACGACTACGGTGATATAACGCAGCACGTCTTGATGGTGGGCCTGCGCATGTGGTGAGGCGCCGAGCCTCGATTCGACCTAACAGCCATCGACGAGCCTAAGCACCGCGGCTATTCTCCCGCCCGCTTGGATCTGGGGAAAGCGCGCCCATGCGCATCGTTCGGCACTGGCAGTCTACGCCCGCGGCAGCGCGGGGCGCGGTGGTCGCCGTCGGCAATTTCGACGGTGTCCATCTGGGCCATCGCGCCGTGATCGAGGAGAGCCGACGCATCGCCCGAGCCCTCGGTGCGCCGCTCGCCGTGCTCACCTTCGAGCCCCACCCTCGCCAAGTGCTCGCGGCGCCGGAGGAGCCATTCAGACTGACGCCTTTCAGGGTCAAGGCTCGCCATCTTGCCGCACTCGGTGTGGATATTCTCTTCGTCGCGCGCTTCGACCGCGCCTTCGCGGCGCGTGCGCCGGCGTCGTTCGTTGCGGACGTGGTGGCGGCAGGAATCGGTGCGCGCCACGTCGTGGTCGGCCACGATTTCGCCTTCGGTCGCGGGCGCGCCGGCACCGTCGCCCTGCTGACCGAGGTCGGCGGGCCGCTCGGCGTCGGCGTGACCAGCATCGAAGCGGCCGGCACGGGCAAACAGATCCATTCGGCAAGCCGGGCCCGGCACATGCTGTCGGACGGCGATGTCGCCGCGCTGCCTGAGGTGCTCGGCCGCTATTGGGAGATCGACGGGCACGTGGTCGCGGGCGACCGCCGAGGCCGGACCATCGGCTTCCCCACTGCCAATCTGCGCTGCGCCCGCATCCTGCATCCCGCTCGCGGAGTTTACGCGCTCTGGGCCCAGCCCCACGGCGACGTCGAACACTGGTACCCGGCAGTGGCCAATCTCGGCCGCCGGCCGACCTTCGACAAGACGGAGGACCTGCTGGAAGTGCACATCTTCGACTATGCCGCCGATCTGTACGGCAGGCGGCTGCGCGTCGCCTTCGCTGACCGCGTACGGTCCGAGCGCCGCTTCGACGGCATCGACGCCCTGAAGGCGCAGATCGCCAGCGACTGCGAAACTGCCCGCGCTGTCCTTGCCCGCTTGCCCGCGCCCGACACCGAAGCGTCTGCCGCCCTGCCCCGCCGCCAGGCCAGCTCATGACGACCGACTATCGCGATACCGTCCTCATGCCCCGCACCGCCTTCCCCATGAAGGCGCGGCTGCCCGAACGCGAGCCGGCGATGGCCGCGCACTGGGAGGAGATCGACCTTTACCGGC
>JAPOPO010000632.1 GCA_026712885.1 Rhodospirillales bacterium
AAACACGGAATGATTCCGTGTCTTCCGGCTAATACAGGAGGAAAAAAGCAACGCTATGTCAGTATGTTAGAACCGAAGGTGCGCCCGGTGGTGTTGACGGCCGCGCCGCGCCAGAAGTTCGTCATCTCCGAGAGCACGTCGGCGCGGGCGGGTGCGGCCGACATCAGCGCGACCGCCATCGCAGCGCGGATCGCGCCCTTCCTCGCGTCAATAGTCATGGCCGGGCTCCAGGGCGGTGAGGGCGTAGATGCGCATCGCCATCTCGTCCTCGGCCATGACGCCGAAGCCGACCGGCAGTGTGCGTTTCGTCTGCGTGTCGAACAGCACCACGGCGGGGACCGGAGCGCCGGCGAGGCCAAGTTTTTGCGCGCGCCCGTTGTCGGGCACCGCCTCGGGCCAGCCCTCCAGCGCCTCGCCGGTGAGCGACACCGCCAGCACGTCGAGGCCGTGGCGCTGCGCGAAGGCGCGCAGCAACGGGCCGAACACCCGGCACCCCGCGCAGCCCGCATGGCCAAGATAGATCAGCCCGTAGCGCTCGCCGAGACTGGCCAGCGCGGCGTCGCGCGCCTGCCGGCGCTCGTCCGACCACAGCTGCTTGGCGAGCGCGCCGACCGGGCGCCTCAGCGTGTAGTCGAGCTCCGGCGTCGCCCACACCGTCCTCCTGAAGGCGTCGGAGAAGGCGGCGGCCCGTTGCAGCGTCTCCTGTTGCAGCCGCAGATAGGCGGTCACGTTCGCGTTGGAGGGATCGAGGATCGCGGTTGCCCGCGCTTCCTCCAGCCGGCGCCGCATCGCCTCGATACGCTCGGTCGCGGGCCGCTCGGCGTCGCCGGAAGGGGGCACGGGAACGGGCTGCGCCCCCGGCACCTGCGGCGGGTCCTCCTGCCGGTCGCAATAGAAGTGCCAGCCGAGGCCGGCTCCCGAACCGGGCTCCCCGCACCAGGACCGCCATTCGGCGGCCGAAGCGGGCCGCGCGACCGACATGGCCGACATGAGAAAGACGGCGCAGACGCCCAACGCTGCAATGGTGTACTCGAGGCGGGGCGCCATCACCGGCCCCGCCTGTAGAAGTCGCGGATGCGGGTGCGCATCGCAGCCCCCGTGCCGCCGCCGTCGGGCAGCGAGATCGACGGCTCCATCGACCCGTCCATCAGGTTCTCGGTGAACTCCGAGAGGTCGAGGCCGGCGAAGTCGATGCCCTCGATCTCCGGCACCGTGAGGCCCCGGCAGCTCCCCCAGCCGATGCCGAGCTGGGTGCGGCCCTGCTCCTGCAGGATGCGCCCGAGCTTGGAGCCGAACACGCACCAGGCGCGCGAGCGGCGGATGCAGATGCCGAACAGGGTGCGCTTCGAGCAGTACGTGCCGAGATAGTGGGTGTTGCCGGCCTTGCGCTCTTCCGCGAGCTCCTTTTCCGAGGCCGAGCAGTTGGCCATCCCGACCAGCAGCCCGGAGTCCTTGCAGCAGTTGGCGAGCCCCCCGAAATGGATGTCGCAACTGCGCCGCTTGCCCTTGAAGAAGCGCATGTCCTGGCGGTCGAACTCGTCGCCGCCCAGCTCCACCGCCATGTTGAGCCGCGAGACGGCGTCGACGAAGCCGGTGTTCGACTCCGGCCGCACGGTCTCGCAGCCGGCGCCGACGCAATACCTGACCTCCCCGCAAGACCCACCGCTATCGGCGTCCCGGAGCCCGGCGATACAGTCCGCGACTCCGCCGGAGGCGAGCCCGTCCGCGCCGTGGGCGGCCGATTGCGGATCGGCGGCGATCGCCTCGCCCCGCGTGACCTCGGGATCGACCGCGGCGACCGGCCTGTCGGGCCGCGCCACCGTGCCTTCCATCACCGCGCGCCCGGCACTGCCGCCGGGATCGTCGGGATCGGCGAGGCGCGCCCGGGCCGCGTCGCCCATGGTCGTGGCCGTGAGATTGCGCTCCGGCACGTCCGTCCCGGCGTAACCCGGCACCGTCGCGGCCTTCGAGGCATCGCGCGCGATGGCCTGCGCCGCCGCGGCCCCCGCACCGCCGATGGTTCGCGCCGCCGCCGCGGGGTCCTCGGCGCGTGCCATGCCCGACACCACCCACAGCATCAGGCAAATGAGCGCGAACATGGCGATCCAGGCGAGCAGCCGGACGATACGCGTTGCACGGTCGACCAGCCCGGAAATGCGGTCGTCCGAAGCTTCGGTTCGTTCGTTCATCGCCGATCCTCCCCTCTCAGACGTTCCAGATGGCGGCGGGCGGCGTCGCGGGCGGCGTCCCCCTCGTCCGCGACGGCTTCCAGCGCCGCCGCGAGGCCGATGTTCCCGGTCACCCGGTCGTGGGCCGGCGCCGGATCGTCCGCGCAGCCCCGGCTCGCGCAGGGCGGCACGCCGCCCGGCACGACCACCACGGCCGGGACGCGCTCGATGCCGAACAGGCGGAACAGGCGAGGATCGATGGCGGCGCCGGCCGCCGCGCGCCCGCGCAGCTGGCGGCTCCGTTGCACCGTTGTGGGACGCCCATGCTCG
>JAPOPO010000633.1 GCA_026712885.1 Rhodospirillales bacterium
GTGCGGTCCTTGGGGCAGAGCCAGATCAGCTCGCGCCGGACGGCTTCGGCGAGCGACGCCCGGCAGGCCTCTTCGTCCGACAGGAGCAGCCTGGTAGCCAGGTGCAGGGCGGATTCGTCGAAGCGATCCCTCTGTGTTTCCCAGGCATCTGAATCGGCATCGTCGCTGGGAGAGAAAAAGCCGGAGCGAAGCAGTTCGGCGAGCTCGTGGGGCTGGAGCGCGCTGTCCACGGTGACCAGCGGCAGGGCCTCGTCGAGCCACGACCAGGCTTCGCCGGCGAATACGACATCGGCCGGAAGGTCGAGGGTCCCGCTGCATCCGGTTGCCGGACGGACGGTGAGCTCGATCCGGATCGCCGCGGGCCGGGTTGGCAGCAGCGCTGTCCCCGGACGCGCACGCTCGGGCATGGGGTAGCCGTCGAGCGCCATCCACTCTCCGTCGGCGGCAACCATGATGTTGACGGCCGTCACCCGGTCGAGCGCGTCATACCAGCCGTAGCCCGCCAGCCTCCGGTCGGCCTCGAACAGGCGCCACGCGATGCCGGCCCGTTCGGCGGCGCGCCAGAGTGCCTGCGCCTCGGGCGGCTCCGGATCGCAGGCCATGACCAGCGCGTCGTGCGCGGCGGCGGCCAGTTTGCCCGGCTCGCGCCAGTCGTTGACGTCGGCGACGGAGGGCCGCCAGGGCCGCAACACGGCGGGGGGCGGCGCCATTTCGATGCCGGCTTCATGGGCCCGCGCCCGGTCCTCGAAGGCGGGGCGCGGGTCGGGATCGGCCGCCATGGCGCGGTAGATGGCGCGCCGGGCGGCCCCGCGCATCTCCTGGAGGAAGGCGTTCTCGACTGCTTCCTTGCGCGCCGGCAGAACCAGTTCGAGGTCGGGGCAGTCGTGGACATCGGCCCGCACCGTCCAGGTTGCCCCATGGACGGTTTCGACCGTCGGCAGGCGGACCGGGAGGGTGAGGCCGAAGAAGTTGAGGTCGGGGTCGTTGTAACCTCGATGGCGGTCGCGGAAGACCCCGAAGGCAAGGCCGCGCCATCGCTCGGCATGGACCGCCCCGTCGAGGAAGGCGCGGCGCGGCAGCTCTTCCCCGCCGGCCGATTCGCCGTCGGCACGGTTCTCGAACAGGACCGGCAGCGGGTAATGCCGCGCGGCGCTCTCCGCCGCGTTGCGGATCGCGGCGGCGGATTCGGTTGCCGGGAACGAGATCGACGTGCCGTGGGGATAAGGCGCCGCTTCGTCTGGATGTATGTCGGCGTCCTCTTCCCCCAGGAAATGCGCGGGCTGAAGGTCGACGCGCCAACCCGGCGGGGTCTCTCCGCCGGGCGAACGCGGACGCGAGGACACGGTGCAGCCGCGGCGCGTGAGGCTGGCGAAGCCGAAGCCGGCCGCGGCCTCGCGCCGGACCAGCTCGTCGGACCAGCCGTTCTCGCCGAAGCTCAGCAGGACGGCCGGCTCGGCGATGCCCGTCCCGTCATCGGAGATCGTTATGGTGAATTGCGGATCCCCGGTTTCGGTGCCGTGCGACACCGGCCGGTCGA
>JAPOPO010000168.1 GCA_026712885.1 Rhodospirillales bacterium
CCTCGCGCAGCCCACCGGGCTCCCGGTTCATGCCCCAGGCGACCCGCTCGACGGTGCCGAAGAGGTTGACCAGCACCGGCATGTCGTAGCGCGCGCCGTCCTCGCCGACGACGTTCTCGAACAGCACTGCCGGCCCCTCGTCCGCGATCAGCCGGGTCTGGATCTCGGTCATCTCCAGATGGGGCGAGACCGGCGCCGAAACCCGGCTCAAGCGGCCCGCGCTCTCCAGGCGGGCGATGAATTCGCGCAGCGATCGATAGGCCATGGGCACCTCGGCGGGAGGCCCACATTCATGGGCAGGCGCCGGCGCCCGTCAAGCCCGCGCAACCGCGCGCTGGCGGGGTGCGGCCGGCCATGACCACTCCCGGCGCCTTGGTCGAGACCGCGAAGCGCTATCCCTTCCCGCGGCCGGGGTATTCGTTCCTCTATGTGGACGGCGAGGCGTGGCGCTTGTACTCCCTCGGCGAGTCGCTGGAGGAGGCGGAGGTCGACGTCGACGGGCGCGCCGTGCCGGCAGGCACCCTGCTACGGCAGCGCGGGATCGCCACTCCAGCGCCGCTCAGCCAGCGCACGCCTGTCTTGGCCTACGGCGCAAACGCCGCGCCCGAGCGGCTGCAGCGAAAGTTCGCGTCCGTCGGGCCGGCGGTCTTCCCGGTGCTCCAGGCGAGGCTCCACGGCTTCGATGTCGTCCACGCGGCCCACATTTCCAGCTACGGCGCGGTGCCGGCGACCATCGCCCCCTCCCCCGGCACGGTCTGCGACATCGCCATCACCTGTCTCGACGCGCGCGAACTGGCGCGCATGCACGAGACCGAGTTCCGCCGCCACACCTACCGCTTCGGCCCGCTTCGCAACATCCGGCTGGAGCCCGACCTGCTGCCGCCCATCGAGACGGTGAGCACCTACGTCGGCGGCTACGGCCACATCGCGCCGGAAGGAGCGCCGCTCGCGCTTGCGGCGATCCGGGCCGCGGGCCGGCGCTTCCGCACCTGCTCGCAGACGGAAGCGCTGGAGGCGATACAGGCCATGCTCGGCGTGCCGGGGCCGCTCGACGATTTCATCCTGGAGGCCGTCGACGACGAGTCGGTCAGGCAGGAGCGCACGGCACGCCTCAGGGCCGAGGCGCAGCCCTTCACTTACGCGGACTTCACGCCCATCGCGCCTTGACCATCAGCCGATCGCTTGAGCTGCGACGATCCCGGCGAAGAGCGCGAGGCCCACCAGGCTGTTGTTCTTGAACTTCGCGAGGCAGTCGGCGGGGCTGTCGATACGCACGCGCAACGCCTGCCAGCCGAGCAGGAGCGCCGCCACCCCGACGCCCACGTAGTAAGGCCAGGCCGCCTCGGCGGCGACTCCGGAGCCCGCGAAGCCCACCACCGCGACCACGTAGAACGCGATCAGGAACGGCCGCGTCCGCTGGCCCAGCGCAAGGGCACTGGATTTCACCCCGATCAGGAGGTCGTCCTCCTTGTCCTGATGCGCGTAGATCGTGTCGTAGCCCAAGGTCCAGGCGATGCCGCCGGCGTAGAGCAGCCCCGCCGGCCAGCCGATGCCTCCCTCCACCGCCGCCCAACCCAGCAGCGCACCGTAATTAAACGTAAGTCCCAGAAAGGCTTGCGGCCAATAGGTGATGCGCTTCATCAAGGGGTAGAGCACCACCAGGAGCAGCGAGCCCGCCCCCAGCAGGATCGCGAACAGGTTGAGCTGGAGCAGGATGGCGAGACCCGCCCCCAGCAGCACCGCCATGAAGGCAACGGCCCCCTTCACCCCGATGGCGCCGGAGGGCAGCGGCCGCCGCCGGGTGCGCTCCACCTGTGCGTCGAAGTCGCGGTCGAAGATGTCGTTGAGGGTGCAGCCGGCGGCCCGCATCACGAAGGCGCCTGCGGTGAAGAGCGCCAGCGGGCCGATGTCCGGCAAACCGTCGGAGGCGAGCCCGATGGCCCAGAGGCAGGGCCAGAGCAGGAGCCAGACGCCGACCGGCTGGTCCAGTCGTGCCAGCGCGACGAAGGGGCGCGCGAAGGGCGGCATCGCCCGCTCGACCGGCCCAGGCCCTCCAGGCCCCCGCCCGGCCGGCGCTCCGGCCACGTTATGCAGGCGCTCGGCCATGGCTGCTGGTGTATCGTGGCGCCCTGACAGTGACAAGCGGAGAGCCGTCCATGGCGGGCGCGCATGACGACGGCCCGAGCACGATCCGCCTCTTCGTCGAGGCTTCGCTCGAAGCGGGCACGGCGGTCGCGCTGGCCTCCGGCCAGGCCCACTACCTCCGCAACGTGATGCGCCGGAAGCCGGGGGACCGGATTCGCCTGTTCAACGGCCGCGACGGGGAGTGGGAGGGTGCCGTCGAGACCCTCGCGCCCGGCCGTGCCGGCATTCGGCTGGGCATGAGGCTCGCGGCTCAACCTCCGGCGCCCGACCTGCGGCTCCTGTTCGCGCCGCTCAAGGCCGAGCGCACCCGCTTCACGGTCGAGAAGGCGACCGAGCTCGGCGTCGGCGCCATCCACCCGGTGCTCACCCGGTACGGCCAGACAAAGCGGGTCAATGTCGAGCGCCTCCGCGCTCACGCCATTGAAGCGGCGGAACAGTGCGGCCGCCTGGAGGTGCCATCCATCGCGCCCCCCTGCCCCCTCCCCGACGCGCTCGGGGACTGGCCGCCGGAACGCCGGCTGCTGGTCTGCGACCCCGAGGCCCGCTCGACGATGGCCGAGGCGGTGGAGGGCGACTCCGGCGCGTCCTGGGCCATCCTGATC
>JAPOPO010000553.1 GCA_026712885.1 Rhodospirillales bacterium
CAGCTGTGGGTGCCGCCCTCGAAGGGGTCGTTGGTCATGAAGACGTCGCCCGGCCGCATGGTCTCGCCGTGGCGGCGTACGATCGAGCGCACTTGCGGAGCGAAGGTGCCGGTGAAGAGGGTGATGCCGTTGGTCTGCACCACGAGCTCGCCGTCGGCGTCGCAAAGGCCGCAGGCGAAATCGAGCACCTCGTAGATCACGGGGCTCATGGAGGTCTTGGCGATGACGATGCCCATTTCGTCGGCAAGCGCGAGCAGCTTGCCGCGAATGATCTCGCGCGTGACCGGATCGGCAGCGGACTCGTTTTCAGGTGCGTTCATGCTTCCTCCCGGGGCGCGAGATTGTTCCCGAGGCTCAGGTGTCGCGCAAGCGAACCTTGGCTGAGCGTTTCGCGCATGCCAGGGCCGTGGTCTGCGCGGGCTACTCGGCCGGCGGGTCCAGGCGTTCGAGCGCCTCGTCGGCCGTCATCACGTCGCCGTAAGATGCGAGGCAGACGGCGTAGGTCCAGGCATCCTCCGCCGCCGACCGGCCGCCGTTCGCATCCGAGATCATGACCGTCTTGAAGTCGTAAGCGGCGGCCTCGCGTGCCGTCGTCTCGCAACAGACGTTCGTGACCGTGCCAACGACCAGAACCGTATCGACGCCGAGATCGCGCAGCACGCGCTCGAGACGCCCCTGGCTGCCGATGAAGCCGCCGAAACGGTTCTTGTGAACCACCGGATCGGCGTCGCGCACGTCGAGTGCCGGCCAGATCGCGTGGCCGTCGGCACCCTCGCTGAGGCCGGCACGGAAGACCGCAGCCGCCTCCTCACCCAGGATCGGGTCGAGGTTGGCCCAGTTCCTGTCTTCCTCCGGACCGTAGGTGGAGACCACCCAGACGACGTGGCCGCCCTGAGCCCGGAGCGCATCGGCTAGCCGATTGACTGTCGGCACGATCGCCCTTGCGTGCGGGATCTCGGACGGGCTGCCCTCGCGCATGAAGTGGACCTGCAGGTCCACTACCAAAAGCGCCGTGCGAGCCGCGTCCAGACTGTCGTAGGCGTGAAGCCGGCCGCGCCGGCGCAGCACGCGGTCGATGACGCGCTGGGGGATCTTTGCCGGCTCCATGGCGCCCTCCCGTCTCTGCCGAGTTGCCGGCATTCTGACTCGACTGGCTTGTGTGAGAAACGAGCTGGAATTCGGTCTGGGTCGGCAAGCTTCCGGCCTCTATTCGCAGACTACCCCGTCGCCGTCCCCGTCGCGCATGAAGGGATAGGCCGGATGGTCGCGCGGGACGGGCGCAATGCCGTGGCTTCGCGCCTCCGCGCACGTGATGCGGCCGTTGCGATTATCGTCATAAAGAGCGAGCACGTCGGACGCAGAAGCGGTGCGGGACGGTGGGTTCGAGGCGCCGGCGCCCGCTGCGGTGATGATCATTTCGGTGGACTCACAGCCAGAAATAACTTGTTCGAGGGCGGCAGCCTCGCGCCGGTCCACAGTCAGAGCGTACGCGCGCTTGACCGCGACGATGCGCGCGGCGAACCAGCAGCGGTTCCTGGGGGGGAGCCACTCTGCAGCATCATGGGCGCACTTGCCGGATCCGCTGCAGCGGTTCACCTCGGGCGCAGCAAGGGTCAGATTGAGCAGGTCGGAGGCGAAGCGACGCCGAACTGTTTGGTCGGCTGCGCAGAGCCCGCTGTCATGAGCCTCGGAGACGGCGACGATGTGCTCGATATCGGTTTGTCGCGTGGTCGAATAGTGCCGCCCCGAGTAGGGCCCGTAGACAATACCTCCCATGGTGGCGACGATCTCGGCCTCGACCGACCGCGAATAGGGGTAGTCGTCCCGGTCGTAAGGCGCGCAGCGATGCTCTGGCGCGATGACGAGGCCGCGCCATGTCTCGCCGTCGGAGGCCTGACTGTAATTCGCGATGCAGACACAAAGAAGCGCAATCGTGGCGAGCAACGCTGCAACCGCGCAGCAAGAGAACCCGTGTGCTCGTTTCATGGCAATACCCGCGATGCATTTGTCGAATTGAATTGTTCATTTAATTTACCAAGGTGAGTCAAATGAATCGGATTTAGCTATTTGGTGTTTTAGAAACGGCGATGGCGCGGCTTCTCAGATTTCAGAGGAATGACGCGTGCCCGCAGAGTGGTGCGCGCAGGATGAGGAGGCGCGAGGGATGGCGCGGCTTGCGGGCGGCCCCGCCGCGGCTTAGCTTCGGCGCGCTACCGCCGTGGCCCGCGACCGGGGAGGGAAGTAGGGATGGCAAAGATCGTCGAGGTTCGCGCAAGCGCACATTCGTGCCCGTTCGAGACCAACCTCGTGCGCATGGGCCTCGGCACCAACACAAAGCGCGACATCGTGCTGGTCCGGATCACGGACGAGAGCGGCACGGTCGGCGTGGGCGAGGCCCATCACGGCCAGAACCCCACGGCGATGGCGACCGTGGTCCAGGACGGCCTCGGCTCACTAATCATCGGCGCCGACCCGCTGGACAGCGAAGGCATCTGGCACCGGCTCGAGCGGCAGCAGATCGTCACCCACGGGCTGGGCGCCGGCAGCATCACCGCGCTCGCAGGCATCGACAACGCGCTCTGGGACCTCAAGGGCAAG
>JAPOPO010000272.1 GCA_026712885.1 Rhodospirillales bacterium
ATTTCCGGCCGGGATTCGAGCGCCTCGCCGAGCAGGGCATCCAGCCGGCCGTGTGCCTGTATTTCACGGACATGGATTGCGACCGCTACCCCGAGACCGAGCCCGACTATCCTGTGGCCTGGATCGACTACAGCACTGCCGCCGGGCTGTCTCCGGAACCCCCACCCTGGGGGGAGCACATCAGGATCGGCGGCTGACGCTCGCCAGGCGGTGGCCCCTCCGCCCTTCCACCGAGCGCGACCCCACACCGGCAGGACTTCGCCATGACCCGCGCCAGCAGCGGCACGGCGTCAAGTCCCGAGGGACAACACGGTTTTCTACGGCTTCGCCGCCTCAACGATGACCCTGCCGCGCCCACGCCTGATCCGGTAGCCGCCGCGCGGGATCGCCAGAGTGCCCTCCTGCACCATCGGCCAGAGCGTGTCGACGATCATGGCCGCGTTTCCGTCCGGCTTCGGTCCGGCCGTCCCCTGCAACGTTAGCCATTCGGCGAAAGCTCTCTCGCCAACCTCGTCCCCCACGGATTTCTTGAGCGCGTTGAGTTTGCGGAGCTGCCCCTTCGTCAACGTGGACTCATCAATCTGCGTCATCGCCGTTCCTCTTCCCGTTTCTCGTGCTGAACGAATCGATGCCTCTACCGCCGACACCAATAGCAGCGCCGTTTCCGCCGGACTATGTCTCGCTGCCGGTATCAGCCCGGCCCTCGGCAATCCACATCTTCAGAACCTCCGATGGCCTGAACGCCACGACGCGGCGCGCTGGGATCGGCGCCGGCTCCCCGGTCCTGGGGTTGCGGCCCTCTCGCGCGCGCTTGTCGCGAACCCTGAACGTACCGAACCCGGAGATCATCACCGTCTCACCTGCCGACAGCCGTTCCGCGATCGCCTCGATGGCCATTTCCACGAGCTCCGCCGCATCGCGACGCGGCAGACCGGTCTCGCGGTGGACGGCGTCCGTCAGATCGGCGCGCGTCACTGTCGCCATGGCGGAACAGCCCTCCGGTTTTCTGTCAGCGTAGCCCGGCCACGGCCCCTATCAAACCTCGAGACCGCTCTCCGGCGGGCCGAGGCCGACGAGAGCGAGAGACGCGACCGCGACTGCTCCGCCGTGCCCCTTGTTCTCCGATAGCACGGCACGTCTTCGCCGACGCCTGCACGGTCCTCGTCCCCGCCGGCGAGAGTGGCGGAGCAAGCACCTCCGGGGCGACGGGCCGGGGCCATGGAGAGAGACGATCGCTCCGCGTCCCTTCTCCCATCGCTGACGCGTCTGCACGTCGGACCGGCGCCCGCCCATGCCGATCCGACAGCAACGAGGACTTGAAATGCACCCACGAACCGACATCGTCGAAGTCGCAGCGCTTCTGGTCGCCGCGCGCACCGTCGTAGCCGATCCCGCGCGCTGGTGCGCTTGGCCCCATGCGCTGGATGCGAACGGGCACAGGTGCGAGGGGCGGGCGAACAACGCCGCCTTCTGGGGCGCCGCAGGCGCCCTCGACCGCGCGGCCGCCGACGCGAAGGCCGCCGAGCACGACATCGCCGAGGCCCGCCGGCAACTGAACCAGGCCGCGATCCGCGTCGCGAGCTGCTGGACGGGGACGACCTGGCTTCTGGACCGCAAGGCCGCCCACGCCATGACCGTCGCCAGCTTCGACGAGGCGATCGATGCCATGCCCAGGCCGGAGGCGCCCGGCGCTGTCGATATCCTCGCAATCGCCCGCACCCTCATCGCCCGTCCCGACCGCTGGGCGCAGGGCGCCATCGCCCTCGACAGAAACGGGCGCGCGCTCACCACCTTCGACGGCGGCTGCCGCTTCTGCGCCGCGGGCGCGGTCGGCCTCGCCGCCCATGTGCTGGGCGCGGACGACGACGCCCGCCGCCGCATCGGCCCGGCCG
>JAPOPO010000634.1 GCA_026712885.1 Rhodospirillales bacterium
ATGGCGCCCGCGATGCAGCAGGTCGGCATAGGCCGCGCGCACGGCGCCGTGCAGCAGGCGATCGCGCACAGGCCGGCCGTTGACGAAGAGATACTGGTGCTGCGCGCTGGCGCGGTTGAGGGTGGGCAGCGCCGCGTAGCCAGTGAGCCGCACGCCGTCGCGTTCGGCATCGATGGGGAGCGCGTTCTGGGCGAAATCGCGCCCCATGACCAGCGCGAGGCGGGCGAGACCCGCAACCGGCCCGTCCTCGTGAGGATCGTCGCGCAGCAGGCTGCGGCCGTCGCCCGTCAGGGTGAAGCCGATGGCCGGATGGCACATGGCGAGGCGGTTGACGGTATCGGCCGCATGGCCCGATTCGGTGCGCGGCGCCTTGAGGAACTTGAGCCTGGCCGGCGTCGCATAGAAAAGGTCCGCCACGGTAACCGTGGTTCCCTGTGGGCGGGCGGCGGGCGTGCACTGGCCGGCCTCGCCGCCGGCGGCTTCGATGGACCAGGCGTTGTCCGACCCGGCTGCGCGGCTCGCGAGCGTGAGCCGGCTGACCGCGGCGATGGAGGGCAGCGCCTCGCCGCGGAAGCCGAGGGTCGCGATGGACCAGAGATCGCCGTCCCCGGCGAGCTTGGAGGTGGCGTGGCGGGCGAGCGCGAGCGGCAACTCATTGCGCTTCATCCCGCGTCCGTCATCGGCGACCCGGATCAGCCGCCGGCCGCTCTCCTCCAGCGTGATCTCGATGGAGCGCGCGCCGGCGTCGATGGCATTCTCGACCAGCTCCTTGACCACCGAGGCCGGCCGCTCGATCACCTCTCCAGCCGCGATGCGGTTGATCACACCTTCAGGCAGGAGACGAATGGTCATGGCTAGGCCTCCAGGTCGCGGCGCGCCAATTCCTTGCCGCGCTCCACCGCCGGCTGGTCGAAGGGGTCGACGCCGAGCAGCTGCGCGGCCAACACGGTCTCTAGCATGAAGTGCATCATCAGAGCACCGACGGCGCGGGCGTCGGCTGCCGGGACGCTGAGGTGGCGCACCGGCCGGCCGGCTTCGGTGAGCATCGTGGCCGTGGCACGCGCCTGCGCCGCGATTAAATCACCCATGCGGTGTCCGCCCAGGTAGGTCGCGCCGATCGCTTCGGCCAACGCGGCGTCCACACGGCGGGGCGCGGTCTCCGGCGCTTCGAGAATGGTGAAGAGGTTGCCGCCCGGGCCGTCCAGGAAGAGCTGCAACTGGCTGTGCTGGTCCACAGGGCCGGGGGCGAGCACGGGAGTGGAGCCCAGCCCGTCCTTGCCGAGGGATTCGGCCCAGAGCTGCCGGTACCAGAGCCCGAGGGAGTAGAGGTTGGGGCCATATGGCATGAGTACCACGTTGGCCGACGGCCACGCCTGCATGGCCGCGACCGCCAGCGCGGCCCCGAGCGCGGGCGCGGAGCGGTCGGGAGAGGTCTCCTCTAGCGCTGCCGTCAATACTGCCTGCGCACCGTCGCGGGCAGCCTCGCCGTCGACACCACCGAACATCGCGGGCAGGAGCCCAACCAGAGAGAGTGCCGAGAACCGGCCTCCGAGCGCCGGATCGTGATCGAGGACCGGAAGGTCGAAGCGCGCGGCAAGGCGGCGCAACGGGCTCGCACCCGGTTGGGTGATGACGGCAGCCACGTCGGCGGGCTCCGTGTTGCCCAATACGAGCAGTGCTTGCGCGAGAGTCTCGGCGGTGGCGCCTGATTTCGAGATCACGAGAAAGCCGGTGCGGTCGAGGTCCGGCTCTCTCAGCAGACGGTCGAGACGGTCACCGTCGCCGTTATCCAGGAACAGCAGCCGGCCGCTTTCCGCCCCGGTTGCCGCGAGAGCTTGGCCGCCCAGGTTGGCGCCGCCGGTGCCGAGCACGACGAGGCGGCGGTAGCGTGCCCGCCAGTCTGCGGCCATCGCTTTCGGCGCGGTAAGATCGTCTCGAGCATCGGCGTACGCGAGGAATGGTTGTGCCCCCGCCGCCCGCGCTTGCCGCAAGTCTGCAAGCGCACGCCCCGCTTCGGCCAATAGCCGGTCGAGCGCGTCGCGCGCGATCCCGCCGGTACCGACGGCCTCGGTGAGGCAGGTCGAAATGTCCTGATGCACGGCCGGCGCGACGGCGGGCGGCGGTCCCTCGCAGCCTCGCCGGTTCATTTAGAATAGATCTTCGAGAAGCGCCTTCTCGCGCCGCTTGATCGTCGGCGTTTCGTCCGCCGTCACGGGCTCGCCCGCTTCGATGCTCTCGCGCAGGCGCTCGGCCTCGGCCTCCGCGTCGACTACCTCGCCTGGCGGCTTCGTGTCCCGCCAGAACATGTCCCGCCAGAACATGAGCGATTCGACGAAGCTCTCGTCCTCCGAGGCGAAGCCTGCGAACTCCCGATCGACGATCTGGCGGATGTTCGGGTCCACGTCGGTCGCGCCGGCGCGCTCGATTAGGGCGGCTTCGCCGCTCGTCGCCGCTGCATTTTCGGCCGGGCTGACGCCGGCCTCCTGCAACAGGACGCTCTCCGCCTGGTCGCGCACCGTCGCCTCGTTGGGTCGGGGCTCACCCGGCCGGGGCGGGCGCAGCGTGAAGTCGGGCGGCAAAGTGAGCGGCGCGCTCCGCACGACCGCGAACTCATCCGGCGGATTCTTGCCGAATCCGAGGGCACTGCTGACATTGTCGCAGGCGGACAGCGACGCCGACAGCGCCAGAACACCGAGGCCAGCCGCCATGCGACGGCCAAGTTGTTTGTGCCGGATCAGGGGATGCGCTGCTTGCCTCATGACTCACTTCTAGGCTCTTTCCGCGGCTTCATCAAGAAGCTGTGCACGATCAGCATGACGACGCCAACGCTGATCGCGGCGTCCGCGAGGTTGAAGGCCGGCCAGTGGTAGCCGCCGCCGTGGAAATCGAGGAAGTCGATGACCCAGCCGAGGCGCACCCGGTCGATGACGTTGCCGACGGCACCGCCGATGACCAGGCCGAGTGCGCAGCCCTGCCAGCGGGAGCGGCTGCGATGCAGCCAGACACCGAGTCCCACCGAAATCGCGAGGGCGAGGCCGACGATCAGCCACATGCCGAAACCCTCGCTCTGGAACAGGCCGAAGCTGATGCCCTTGTTCTCGGCGGGGACGAGATTGAAGAAGGAGGTCACCTCGATGCGCCGGAGCGGATCCCAGAGGGCATCGCGGACGGCCCATTTGGTGACCTGGTCGGCTGCGATGATTGCAGCCGCGACCGGCAGTCCGAGACGGAGCACGGCCGCCGTCCCGACTCTGGGCTAGGCGGCTGCCGGGCGGGCAGCCTCGACGGCGCTCACGCAGCGTCCGCATATGTCGGGATGGCGCTCGTCGCCGCCGACCTCGGGCAGGAGCCGCCAGCAGCGCGCGCACTTCTCGTGCGCCGCCGGCGCGAAGAGTGCGCCGACTTCGGGCACCTCGGGCAGGGTCACAAGATCGCCGTCGTCCGGCGCCTCGCTCCATGGCGCGATGGTCGCCCCGGAGGTGATGAAAAGCGTCGCGCAGTCGTCGTCCTCGAAGGCGAGCGCGTCGCGGTAGCGCTCGTGCACGAACACGGTGGGCGCCGCCTCCAGCGAGGAGCCGATGGTCTTGGCGGCACGGGCCTGCTCCAGCGCCTTGGTGACGACGCGGCGAACCGCCCGCATGCGCTCGAAGCGTTCGGCGAGCGCATCGTCCTGCCAGTTGGCCGGTAGTGCGGGGAAGACGCGCAGGTGCACGCTGGTGTCGTCCGGGTAGCGGGCGAGCCAGGCTTCCTCGGCAGTGAAGCAGATGAATGGCGCGAGCCAGGCGGTCAGGCAGTCGAAGAGCGTGTCGAGCACGGTGCGCACGGCGCGCCGGCGGACCGAGCCCGCGCTCTCGCAGTAGAGCGCATCCTTGCGGATGTCGAAGTAGAAGGCCGAGAGATCGACCGCGCAGAAG